>WFMY01000147.1 GCA_015488855.1 Helicobacteraceae bacterium | reverse complement strand
TAATACCATAATTTTGGTTTAAAATTTAGCATTGAGATTTGTATAGATATATCTCCCTGGTTCATTTAAAAGCATAATCTTTCCAGTGGATCCAGAGGTGACTAAAGTTAGGTTCGCATAGGTGTTTGACTGTGCGTATGTAGCATTTAGTAAGTTGTTTGCACCAAGTGTAAAATCAAACACCTTATTAAATCTATGTCGTACTTTCATATCAAGAACTGCCCAAGCTGCTAACTTTTGTTCGCCATTTTCTCCATCATATTTTTTCCAAGTCTCTGATGCTCTTACCCCCATAGAGGCTACACTTTGGTTCATATACTCATAGCTTAAGTTGAGTGTCCCACGCAGTGGTGCGATGTTTGCTAGATTTGTCCCAGTTTGCCCTGCTAAAGATTTCTTCCTATTTCCAAGCTTGTAAGAAGCACCCAAATCTAAAGTAAGTTCATCAGTTGGATAGTATGATGCACTCAGTTCTGCTCCATATACAGTGGCATTGACATTATGAAAAGCGTTGAGTAGTTTACCTTTTTGGATGTAGATGTAGTTATGAAGCATTGAGTAAAACCCCTTGACCTTCAAACCTATCATCTCACCTTGGAGTTCATAGCCTAGGTCAAGTTCTGTATTTGTTGTTTGGTTGAGGTTGGCAGTACCAACTGTGTCTGTACCTGTGTTTTTAATGTTTCTAAAGTAGAGTTCCCTTGCATCAGGAACACGAGAAGCACGCCCTATACCCAAAAAGAGTTTATTTTCTTCATCTACATGATAAGTATTAATGAGGTTCGCATTGAGGGAGGTATAGTTCCTTGACTCTGAATTGGCATGGATGATTTGTGTAGAATTATATCTTAGTCCAAAACTCATATCGAGTGCATCAAAGGATTTGTCTAATTTTGTAAAAAGTGCCATATTTGTTGTAGTCGTGGCACTTAAGCTTTGTCCCCTTGGAGCTTTTGTGCTTGTATTGTAGTAGTTTCCAGCCCAGTACCTTTGACTCCCATCGAGACCAACAAGAAGTTTATAATTTGCAACTTCAAAATTATTTTTTAGTTTAACCCCTTGCATCTTAGTTCTTAAATGGTTTGTATTGTTCATCATCGGATTCTTAGAAGAGACTCTGAATTTTGTAGCCATTGGGTGGTCGACATCTGATTCATAGTATTGCAGACTTAACTTTTTATAGCTGTCGCTAAGGTTTTTTAGTATATATTTTACATTATATATATTTGAGTTATCATATACTGCATCCATCTTTGTATTGGCATATAAAATACCATCGCTTCTGTTGGCAGTGTAGCCTAAACGAAGCTCTTGGTTCTGTGCAAGTTTTATAAACATTTTTGTCATGAAAGAACTTTTCGTGTAGGCTTTCATGTTTTTATATTTTTGTTTTAAAACTGCGCCAGTAGCTGTTCTATCTGATGGATTGGCATCTGCATTTTTTTGTATTTGACCTGCTAAGGTATTGCCATTTCCATCTTTGTATTGGTTACTTGACTCAGTAGATGCACTCACAAGCATACGAACATAGTCATTTCCTCCACTTGCACTTGCACCAAATTTGAGGTAGTTGAAAGCTCCATAAGCAAGGTTGGCCTCCCCCTTAACACCTTTTGTAGGTTTTTTAGTTTTGATTTTTACACCACCACTCATCGTTCCAAAGTTTTCAACATCATAGGGACCCTCAATAACCTCGACATCTTGAATCTGGCTTGTGATGATGTGAGAGATGGGCGGATCCATCCTGTTGACACAAGCCCCTTGAACTTTTGTCCCATCAACAGATACTGAGATGTTATCTCGTGTTTGACCACGGATGAGGATATCGTTAGCAATACCACTACGGCGAGACATATCGATGCTAGGGACACTTGTACTAAGAGCCTGAGCTAAATCAGCTGAGAGTTGAGCGTTTTTAGCTACTTCGGTGATGATGGTTGCCTCCACATTAAGAGGAGAAAGTTCTATCTCTGCAGCAAATATCATTGAGCTTGTGATGAGTGAAAGAGTTATTTTTTTAATCATTTCTTAAAATCCTGATGTAGTTTTATCTTAAGAATTATATTAAAGTAGTGTTACACAATCGTTAAATTAGAGGTGACCTTTACTAAAATTTCTATGAAACAGTATGTTGGATTGAAAGGGCGACTGGATTTATTTCTGGTTGCCCTTTTTTTGTGGGTGCGTAAGGTCAGTTACTTAAAATTCATACTAGTACAGTGGAGTGAACCATGCTGTTTGATGAGCGTTGAGCAATCTATTTGGATAATATCTCTCTCTTTAAAGGTGTTTTGAAATATCTCTAATGTCTCGGCATCTTGCTTTACCCCATAAGTGGGAACGAGAACAGCACCATTGACAAACAAAAAGTTTGCATAAGTTGCTGGTAATCTCTTCCCCTCAAAATAGAGTGCATCTGCCATAGGGAGAGCTATGAGTCTAAAATTGTGCTCCTTTGCAAATACAAAAAGTTCTCTCTCCATCATCTCTAACTCTAAGTAATGTTCATCATCTTTATCTCTACATTGTATATACATAATGGTCTCTTTGTCTATAAATCTAGCAAGAGTATCTATGTGCGAGTCGGTATCATCCCCTGCTAGATAGCCATAGTTGAGATAGAGTATCTTTGTTGCACCAAAGTATTGCGTGAGTTTTTGTGTGATTTGAAGAGCATTAAGATGGGGGTTTCTGTTGGAGTTGAGCATACATTTTGAAGTGCTAAGTATGGTGTCTATGCCATTGGATTCTACTGCACCACCCTCAAGGACAAAGTCGATTTGTTTTGTTGGTGTGGAGTAATGAT
>WFMY01000146.1 GCA_015488855.1 Helicobacteraceae bacterium | reverse complement strand
TACTCAAAAGAGGCAAGGGAGATTTTAGACCTTTTGCAGTATGCTCCCAAGATCACCATTGAAAACATCAAAAATCAACTTTTAGAGTATAAAGAACTCCATAAAAAAACTAAGAGGCACAATAAAATTTATAGACCCAAAGAATGACTTAGCGCTTAGGGTTATGAGTAGGGTTAATAGTAGGGGTTTTAGCATTTTTTTCCTTTTTTATTGGTTTGAGGACTTGGCTTGTTCAAATTCTTTGTATACTTTAAACACTTAAGAGGTTTAAAGCTTCTTAAGATTTCATCTCTACCTTTCCCAAATTTTTCTATTAATTCTTTATTGCTATCTTGCATTTTATTTTCCTTTGTTTATTAAGTTGGATGTAATTAGATATTATTGTTATAATTTCATTCCTGAAAAGTTTATAATCCAACACTAACAAGTGCAATTATAAAAGCGATACTTACCTCTTCTTTTGCAAGATTTTCAACTAAAGATAGTATTCCAATAAAAATTCCAATAAAAATCACAATAGCACTTACTTGAGCAAACTTTTCTCTCATCTTACATGTCCAGCTGGTTGGGTTAAGGGTGTGGCAGAGTACCTAGCAAAACACGAAAACGAGTTATAATATAAGCGAGTTAAAAAAGTTGAAATCTAATTTCAGATAAGTTATAATTTTTTACTACAAAAATTTAACAGAAAAGAGACTCAACTTATGTCTAAAATTATACCAACTCTATCAAAAATGTGGCTACTAAAGTAGCTTCTGTTCTTGCATCTGGTATTTTATCTATCTGTATAGATCAGAGTTTAAAACTTGTAACTTGATAAAAGATAAAGAGGATTTTATAGAAATTTAGTGAAATTGGGATAAAATATTACAAATATACCTCGTCCAAATTTTTTTAATCTGAAAAATCACTATGAGGAAAAATTAGTTACTTGCGTAAGTTTAAATTTGCAAGTGGCTCAATAAACTTTATTTTTTAAAAGACAACACTCTCAACTATCCCGAGTACTTTGCTCATAACCTCATCACTTACTTTTTCAACAAACTTAACTTTTCTAGTGTTATAGTCTATAGACTTTATTTGTTCTGTCATAATAAAACCAGTCAACTTATTGCTATCTACCTGTACATGGAATGGAAAGTCTCTATTTGTATTTGTTATTGGGCAAACTATTGCTAATCCAACATGTTTGTTAAAAATCTCATTTGATACAACAAGTGCTGGTCTTCTGCCTTGTTGTTCATGTCCAGCAGAGGGGTCAAAAGAGAGTATAACCAAATCACCTTTTTTAGGGATATACTTTTTTACCATTCTTCTAAACCAACAACAGAAGTAATCTCCTCTTTTGCCTCATAAGATTTTGGTATTTGAGATACAAGCTCTTCTAAATCATATTTAACTTTTTCTTTTTCTATTGGCTCTATAATCGCTTTGTTATCTTTTATAAATATATTTACTTTATCACCTATTGCTAAGTGTAAATCTTTCATTATATCTTTTGGAAACCGTAAACCTTGAGAATTACCCCATTTTGATATGGTAGCTGTCATTATAAACTCCTAATGTATATCCAAAGTATATCATAATAAATTAAATATCTTTTACAAACCTCAAAGCCTTATCATCGACATACAGTATGCTATGCCACTGTCTTTGTGGGGCTATGAGGTTAAGTCTCTCTGGCTTAGAGCATTGAGAGGGCTACATAAAATTGGCTTGGAGCGAAGATCTCATTGGTTTGGATGATGAGATCTTCTATCGACATCCCTTGGGATTTGTGGATGATTATCGCATAAGCTAATTTGATGGGGAACTGATAGACACTAAAGAGTTCATCCTCTACCATCTCCTTTTTTTTAGTTATAAAAAAGTTCAAATAATGTCTTTTACAAAACGCTTATAAAGCATTGGTAAGACTACGAGAGTTAATGCTGTAGAGGAGATAAGACCAAAGATGACAACGATAGCAAGTGGTTTTTGAATCTCAGATCCAGGACCCGTTGCATAAAGCATTGGGACTAAAGATAAGGCTGCAATAGTTGCGGTCATGAGTACAGGGCGTAATCTTCTTTTTGCACCTTCTATAACGACTTCTTTCACTGGCAATGACAATGCCAACTCATTAAAATAACTTATCATAACTACACCATTAAGAACTGCAATTCCAAGAAGCGCAATAAAACCAACAGAAGCAGGTACAGAGAGATAGCTCTGGGTAATATAGAGACCAAAAATTCCACCCACCATAGCAAGAGGTATAGTTGTAAAGATTATTATACTTTGTAAGACTGACTGGAAAGTGATATACAAAATCATAAAAATCAAAACAAGAGCAATTGGTACAACGATTGAAAGGCGTTGCATCGTCGCTTGTTGATTTTTAAATTCACCACCGTATGTTACATAGTAACCAACAGGTAATTTAGTCTCTTTTGCAATGCTAGACTTTAAGGTATTGACAAAGGAAACCAAGTCTATGCCACTTACATTTGTTTGAATAGAGATAAAGCGTTTTGCTCTCTCATGTTTTATTTCAACAGGACCTTTCGTTTTTTTAATAGTTACGATTTCTGAAAGTGACAGGGCATCTCCATTAGAGCCAACCAAGTAGAGATCAACAAGATTTTTACGCTTGTAATTTCCACGAATGATGATAGAAAACTGTTTCATTCCATCATATACAGTACCTATTTCTACACCGCTGACACTTGCTTTTAAGAGATGGGCTACATCTTTTTTATCTAGTCCATAGTTTCCAAGTTTTTCTTCATTAAAAATGAGCTCTTCATAGGAAGCCCCTTCATTTTTTCGCATATAGACATCTTGAGCACCTTTTGTACTCTTTATAATATTTTTTATAGAAGACCCAAGTTCATTAAGCTTGTCAATATCTTCTCCAAATACTTTTATCACAACATCGCCTCGTGCTCCAGTAAGCATCTCAGAAGTTCGCATCTCAATAGGCTGTGTAAAACTATACTCTATTCCTTTAATATTTTCCAACACTTGACGCATCTGCTCTTTGAGCCATAATACATCAGGTTTTCTCCACTCACTTTTTGGTTTAAAAACGAGAAAAGCATCTGTATCATTGAGTCCCATTGGGTCAAGTCCTATCTCATCAGAACCACTTCTTGCGATGATAGATTGTATCTCAGGTACTTTTGTCATAAGTTCTTTTTGTATCTGAATATTAAGGGCTATGCCCGCAGGAATATTAATCGAAGGTGGTGACTCTATACCAATAACAATATTTCCCTCATCCATAGTAGGCATAAAGGTTTTTCCAATATTTCCAAAGGCATAAAAGCTTGCACCTAAAAGTAAAAACAACATAATATAAATACCAAACTCAACTTTAAATGCACGATTTAAAAGAGGTTCATACCCTTTGAGTAAAAACTTCATGAGAAATGTATCTTCGTGCTTTGGATGCTTGATAAGAAAAGAGGCAATGGTAGGAATAACAAAGAGTGCGAGTAAAATAGAAGCTATGAGTGTAAAGACAATGCTCAGTGCCACAGGGGCAAAGAGTTTTCCTCCCAGTCCATCAAGCATCAATAAAGGAGTAAAAACAATGATGATAATAAGAACACCAGAAATAATAGGAGTACTTACCTCAGTTGCTGCTGTATAGATAATCTCTAAACGGCTTTTGTGCTTAAAATGGGGATGTGAAAGTTTTGCCATAATATTCTCAACCATCACAACTCCTGAATCTATTATCATACCAATAGCGATGGCAATACCACCGAGACTCATAAGGTTGACACTAATGTTGAAGTAGTACATCAAAATAAAGGCACTTAAAACTGCAAGAGGTAAGATAAGTGCAACGGTAAGCGCAGAAACAAAACTTCCCAAAAATAGTAATAAGACAATCAACACTAAAATCGTAGCTTCACTAAGCGCTTTTTTAACCATATCTACAGCTTTTGTAATCAGGTCGCTCCTATCATAAAATATATTAACTGTTGTTCCCTTAGGTAAAGATTTTTCAAGCTCTTGGAGTTTCTCTTTTACTTTGTTTGTTACTTTTGATGCATCTGCTCCTTTGAGACCCAAAACCAGTCCCTCAACAGCTTCTCCCTTAGCATCTTTTGTAACATACCCATAGCGTGTGAGAGCAGCTATAGCAACTTGTGCAACATCTTTGAGTCGAACTATAGCTCCATTATTCTCTACCTTTAGGACAAGATTTGCTATATCTGCACTCTGTTTCATACGACCAGGAAGTCGTACTAAAAGAGCCGTATCTCCTTTTTCAATCCTTCCTGCACCATAGTTGGCATTGTTATTTGCAATTTTTGATTCAATCATATTGAGACTTATGCCAAGGGAGGCTATCTTTGCAAAATCTGGTTTGATGCGAAATGTTTTCAGCTTACCCCCAAGTGCATTGACATCTGCAACACCTGCAATATTACGAAGAGCAGGGCGTATAACCCAGTCTAAGAGTGTTTTTTTCTCCATGAGTGTCAATGTTGGTGACTCAATAGTAAACATTAATATTTCACCAAGAGGTGTGGTAATAGGGGCTATCCCTCCTGAGATAGAAGAAGGTAAATTGTTTTTTATATTATTAAATCGTTGATAGACACGGTCTCTTGCCCAATAGAGGTCTGTTCCCTCTTCAAAATCTATAACCACATCAGAGAGTGCATACTTTGAGGTTGAGCGTACAATTTTTTGATGAGGGATTCCCTGCATTTCAAGTTCGATAGGGATGGTTATTTGCTGTTCCACCTCTTTTGGTGTCATCCCCGGTGCTTTTGTAATGATTTCTACCTGCGTGGTAGAAACATCGGGAAAGGCATCAATAGTGAGGTTTGAATAAGCAAAGATACCGCCAACAAAAAGTGCTAATGCAATAATAAGTGTGAATAGCCTTTGTTTCAAAGCAATTTTTATGAGTTTATCAATCATCCTTAGACTCCAAAGTGCCTTTGAGGGTGATGACTCCTGTAACAGCGACTTGTGATGTTGTTTTGAGCTCTTTTGCAACTATATAAACTTTATCGTTATTTCTTCCTAAAATAGTGACATAAACAGGTTGAAAACCCTTTGCTTTTTTAATAAATACAATATTGTGTGTTTTAAAATCAATAATTGCTGAAGCAGGAAGCATAAATGCATTTTTAGGCCAATAAAGTTTGATGTTGCGTTTTTCATCAGGTAAAATATGCATACTCTTTACTGGCAAAAGATGTACCGCAATTGTTTGAGTACGACTATCTATTTTTGCAGCAATAGACTCGACTGTTACAGGAGTGTTATTGATATAAAGTGTTGCTTTTTTGTGTAGTCTGTTCGCTATAGTAGCAGGCAAGGATACTTCTAAATGCGTTCCTATTGTATTAAGTATTGTCATGAGGTGTGTGCCATCTTTGACATACATTTTGGGATATATAGTTAGGTCGCTGATTTGCCCACTAATAGGTGCAAAGATTTGTATTTTTGCAATGGGCGTTTTTGTTTTTGTAATTTTATCTGCTTGTGATTTACTCAGCCCCCACTCTAATAAAAGATGATAGTAGAAATGACTCTTTGTCGTAAATTTTGTGAGTATATTTTTTGTTTTTATAAATATTTTTTTTGCGACAACAGCTTCTCTATAAAGGGGTCTTAATCTATTTACTTCCCTTGTATAATAATCTTTTTCAATAAGTGCATCTATATATTGTGATTCTAGTTCTAAAATTTTTGGACTCTTAAGAGTAACTAAAACATCTCCCTTTTTAACAGTGTCATAAATATTAACATTTAATCTTTCTATGATACCCCCGACTGGAGTATCAATTCTAAAAATTTTATTTGCACTCAGATATCCCTTAGCTAAGAAACTACCAAGATAGATGCGTTGTGTTTTTATTGGCTGAGCAGTTTTCACCATACCAAAAAGCGGTGTGAAGCTCAGTAGTGTAATCAGTAAGATATTTTTCATTTTTGTAGTACTCCTTGAGGATTAATAGCATAGTTATAGAGATAGTTAGATATAGCTATCTGGCGTTGTAGTTTGAACTGTAGTATTGTATTGACAATCTGCAGTTGTGTTTGTGTTGCTTTGAGAATCCCTAGGAGGCTCTCTTCTCCAGCATGAAAACGCAGATTGCTCTGTTTTATAAGCTCATAAGAATCATTTTTTATTGATGTATCTATTTTAGAGAAATTCTCTTTGTAGATATTCAATCGTGCTTTAAGTGCTTTTGTTTGCTCTTTATAGCGTTTTTTAAAAAAGGCTATTTGATAATTAAGTGAAGAGTAATTATGCATAGTACTTGATTTATGTGCTTCATATCGTGTATTGTCAAAAGATAAAGGAACAGACAGGTTCATTGTATAGCCATCTATACCAAGTGACCTTGAGTAGGACATATTTACATTGACACTCTGCAATTTATTTGAAGCAACATTAAGTGTGCTTAATGCAGTTAATTTTTGTCTTTGCAACAAATCAAAATAGACAGATGATTCGGGAGCAAAGAGTTTTTTTAAATTGAATTTATAATTTTCACACTTAAATTGTCCATTAAATGGGATAAAGGACTTAATTTTTGCTTCATATATCTGCAATTGACTCTCCATTTGTGAAATTTGTAAAATAAGATTTTGAAAAGCTAGGTTTACCATAATCGCCTTATTTGAAGAAAATTCACCAAAAGCAACACCTTTTTTCAACTGTATATTCAAAGTGTCATAGATAGCTGCAAGCTTCCCTTTTGTCTGCAAGGATTCCATTGTGATGCAGTATAAACCATATAGACGAAATATTAATGCTTTAAGCTGATTCTTTTTTACATTTTTAAGCATTTTTGCATATTTATTCCTATGTTGAAGGAGCTTCTTAAGTTGTGAGTGATGGAGCATTATATTTTTGCCAATAGAGAGCTGATACTCCATACCCTTATTGTTATTATTAAATGAAGGATATGCGGTACCACCGCCAATGGTCCAACCATCATTATAAAGAGAGGCTTTTTTATTTTGGATGTTTGTTTCAATAGCCTCTATTTGACTATTGTACAAATCACTTTCTACAATACGCTCAAACAGGGTAGAAATATTTTCTGCCATTATATTTAAGGGCAGAATAATATAAAGTAACAATAGTAGTAGTAATTTATTCATAAAATTCCTTTTTTTCGACTGTAGCATCAAGTGTATTGCTCTCGAAGTTACAGTACAGTCTAAATTTAGCAATTAGTATTGCATTCTAAATATGATAATAGAGTTTTTTTTGCAGTAAAAAATTAGGCGATTGGAGGTTTTATGATAGTTTTATAGTAATAAAATTTCTTTTTTAGATCAGGGGACTTGATGCTTTTTGAGTCTTTAAATGTAGATGATGGCATAGAATTTTGTGCTAAGATCACGACAATATGAAACATCTTATGTATCTCTTGGATCTTGGTATCTTTTTGAGAAAGAGATGATGGATATTCTGCTTGCGTTATAAGAGAAGTCTGTCCTTTTTTCTCAAGAAGGGAGTCGTGTAAGATAACAAAGGAGAGCATAAAAAGAAGAAAAAATATAATTTTTGACCGCATTTATATACCCCCTTTATCAGATTTTTTGAATTTTACAATAATTTTTCTTAAGAGGTAGCATGTTATAGAAGTTAATTTCTCTGTTAAATATAGCCATCTTTAAGTCATCTAAATCATATTTCAATTTTTCTTTTTCTATCGGCTCAATAATTGCTTTATTGTCTTTGACAAACTCCAAAGCCTTATCATCCACATAAACTATGCTGTGCCACTGTTTTGATGGGGCTATGAGTGTTAGTCTCTCGGGCTTTGAGCATCGTGAAAGTGCTACATAAAACTGACTTGGAGCGAAGATCTCGTTAGTTTGGATGATGAGGTCTTCTAAGGACATACCTTGCGACTTATGAATGGTGATAGCGTAGGCGAGTTTTATGGGAAATTGATAGACACTAAAGAGTTCATCCTCTACCATCTCCTTTTTTTTATTTACCGTTTTTTCTCGCCACATTGTTTTACTTTGAGCGACACTTTCAAGCTTGATGATCACTCCATCACTCTTTTGTACATACACATAAGTGGCATCTACATTGACAACTTTGCCTCGTTCACCGTTAAAGTAGTTCCATGAATTTCGCGTAAAAAGAACAGGGACACCCATCTTGAGTTCTAACTCTTTTTCTATACGAGCATCATTCATAAACCGTTGTATATCTGAGTCTTTTGAGTCTTTTTTATGTTTGATAATTTGTGCTTCTTTAACGAACAATTCACCCTCAACAAACTCCAACTGTGCTTTGTTGTGCATCTGTGCTGAGACATTTTTCCCAAAAAGATAGGTAAACTCACTCAAGTCTTCGGACAAAGGTTTGATAAACTCGTTGAGATGGTTATGCACTGCTTCATCCACAAAGCCTTCTCGTACACTTCCAAGTAGCTCTATGAAACGGATATCATCTGTCCTATAGATATGCGTGAGTTCCACTTTCTTAAACGCAAATCGCTCCCAAGCCTCAGACTCAAATGCAAAATGTACCTCGCTAGAGCCTCTCACAACAGGTGGCAACTGTAAAAAGTCTCCTACGACTAAAAGTACACCTTGAAACTCAGCTTGAGTTAGACGAAGTTCTATCATCTCAAAAAGGGTATCACTCACCATAGATATCTCATCTATGACAAGGAGCTCTATACTTGCTATAAGTTTTTTAATCTTCTTTTTTATCTCAAACTTACCGTTTCTCTCTAAATCATCCACATCACTAGCGATACCCAGATCCAAAAAACTATGCAAAGTCTGTCCATTTATGAGCGTTGCAGCCATACCTGTTGAGGCAAGTTTGGCAACTTTTTTTGCATCCTGAATGTAAAGCTCTATAAGCTCTCTTGTCAAGGTGGTTTTACCAACCCCCGCACCACCCGTTAAAAAGATATTTTGTTTGTTTTTTAAGCTCTTAAGTACACTGTTTAATATGTTCATAATTTTATTATACTAAAATTACCCCTATAAATGGCAAAAAGCAGGACTTAAAATGAATAGAATACTTGTAATAGAAGATAACAAAACACTCGCCGATGTACTAGTAAAAAAACTCTCCCAAAAGCTAGGTTGTGAAGTAGATGTTGCGTATAAACTCTCCGAAGCAAAACTCTTTTTGAAGATGTACAAACACTTTATTGTGGTTACTGACATTCACTTACCTGATGCTCCCAATGGAGAGGTAGTTGACTTTCTACTTGAAAAAAATGCAAGAGTGATAGTTCTCAC
The DNA here is from genome assembly GCA_015488855.1 of Helicobacteraceae bacterium. Classification (GTDB taxonomy): domain Bacteria; phylum Campylobacterota; class Campylobacteria; order Campylobacterales; family Sulfurimonadaceae; genus Sulfurimonas. Next base: position 91 of record WFMY01000146.1, on the reverse strand, counting down.
CGCAAACACAGATAAAGATTCTCGTAAAGCTATGCTTGAGAAGGATATTGTTGATTATGTGATAAAAAATGAGCAAAGTGCCACAAGCGTT
>WFMY01000145.1 GCA_015488855.1 Helicobacteraceae bacterium | reverse complement strand
TGTTGTATATTTGGAGATTATTTTACTTATAATCTGTGTGATGTCCATATCTTGATATATCTCATAGCGTTTATTAAGACCTAGGTAGGCGAGGGGTGAGACTATAGTAATACGATAGAGTTTTTTTCTCGCAACACTTCCTATCTCTTTGGCTTGCATGATAGTACCATATACTTTTTTAGAGTTAAGTGGCTTTATCTCATCTCTAAGGCTTAGTTGTGCTTGTGTATCTACTATGTCTTCTACTGCTATTGTTGCATCAGATACAAAGTCCACATTATACTCATACCCTCGCAGGACTTCACTTTTTCCATCTAGTTTATAGACACTAAAGCTGTCTCGTAGTGGTATAAGGGCATCTTGATTATACTCTGGGAGTTTAAGGTGTGCTGATATGTGTTGGTGGATTTGGTTGTTTAGTTTTGGCATGGTGAGACCTTTTGAGTATACATTTGTATAAAATAAATTTTATTATAAAAGGTAATAAGGGAGGTCATACCTCTTAGAATAAAATTTATTCTTCGGGTTTCCCCGAAAAATAAACTGTTATGCGTTAACGCCAACTCTCCAGTCATCTCCACCTGAAGTGCTCGCTGTCTCATGTCTCCATTCGATTTTTCTATAAGAGAAAGAAACTTTTTCAAGAGGAAGTACTTGACCTGCTGCTGTAGATTCTTGAGACTCCATTTCTGCATCCATATTTGTTATAACTGCATCTTCTAAAACCATACTGTAAAAATGTTCAGGTTTCCCAGCATAAGAAGTTCTATAAAATTTAAGTTCTACTTTTGTTAAAGTTTCACCATTTGTTAATGCATTATATAAAAGAGGAGAACTTTTATCTATGAGTTTTGTGACAATAAGAGGGTTGTGTGTTCTCTGACCTGTAGGTTGCCCCGTTGTAGTATTGCGAGGAATGTTGATGTTATGTGTAAATGCTTTTACCATAGCTTCATTTTCGTGACCGTTTTGATAGATATTACCTACCGACTCTGGTGTTGTTGCACCTTCAGTTATTTTACCTTGTGTGCTGCCTTCGATTGACATGTAGACTGGATTATCCATTTATTATTCCTTTGTTGATTTTCAATACAATAATAACATAAGCAAACATAAAGTATTATTAAGTATATTAATATGATTGCAGATTATTTTTTATATTATTTAAAATAAAAATGAATAATGGAAATTTATCTGTTCTGCTATCAGTGTCATATGCCAATGCTTTTACGAACCAAAGTCTAAGAAAAAAAGGAACTCTCAATAGTTGATGGTACTTTATTGGCTTTGCTAACAACTCTAACGAAGATTCTTTAAAAGGGAGTTTAGCATTGTATATTTCATACATTACGCAGGCTAAGGAGAATAAGTCACTTTTAAAAGATGGCTCTTCTTCACCATTAAGAATTTCAGGGGAAGTATATCTGGGGTTGTATGCTTGCATCTTATTATAAGAGAGACTAAAATCTTGCTTAGTCTTATTATTGAGTGAAATCCCAAAATCAAATAATTTAATATCTCCATTTTTTGTAATCATTATATTTGTAGGATTAATATCAGCGTGTACAATACCTTGGTCATGAACATATTTTATGGCATTGCATAAATGCAACATAAGTTTTTCATGTATTTTACTCTCAAGCTCAAAAAGTGGAATATTAGACAACAGGTCACCATCAATCTTTTCCAAAATAATATATGCGATATTTGTTTCATCATCTATACCAAAATCGAGTGTTTTAACTATATTAGGATGTTGCAAATTTCGCAAGAGTGAATATTCTGAATAGACAAAAGCAGCGCTATCTTTTTTTTTACTTATTTCAAAAGATGGAATTTTGACAACAAGTTTATTCGGATCATTAAAATACTCCGAATAAATTTCACCTACTTCATAAACACCACTTATACCGCCATTACCCAATTTTTTACCTACCCTGTAGCGATTGTTGAGCATATAATGTCCAGAAAAAATATCTTCATATCTCTCTTTACTAACACACATACTTATTTTACCTTCACTAAAGTTGCAGTCAAGTTATCATCAGATTTTCCGGAAAGAACTTTTGTAGTCATTAAAGAGATACCCTGTTGCAAATTTTTTTGTTTCAT
>WFMY01000144.1 GCA_015488855.1 Helicobacteraceae bacterium | reverse complement strand
CCATTACTGCATGTGCAGTCGTTCCGCTACCACCAAAGAAGTCAAGAATAATGCCATTTTCATTCAATCCTAGTTCAATAAAATCTTTAATAAGATTTAATGGTTTTGGATTAGAAAAGACTTTTTTTTCATCAAATAAGGATTTAATTTGTGCCGTTCCATTTCCACTACTATATTCTGGTTTGTAGAAAATAGTTTTTGGCTTTTTTGATGGCATATCACCTAATGTTGGTCTTTGCTTTTTATAGATTCCCGTTGTTCCATTACGAGAAATAATTACATTATAAAATTCATCAATAAATTTTTTCTTACTCCACCTCCAAGACATTTCTATATCTTTTGTAATTGGGTATATAGTGGTTAACTCTCCTATATAATTTATAGGAGCAATATCATCTTGAGTAATATAAATTGTATCTTCACTATCAATAAATATTGGAAAGTATAAATTTGGTCTTTTTTGACGAGGGGCATTTACTCCAGTAGCTTTTAAGTTAGCACCTTGTTTATAAAGTCCATATTCATCTTCACTCCAGTCTTCTAACTCTTCTTCGTTGATAGTAAATTCATTTAACAGTAGACTATTCCTTGCTTTTGCATATACAATTGTATCTTCGTGTGTACCTGCAAAACCAAGTTCATCATTATTTCCTTTTAAATTCATAATGGTTGGTAAATCCCCAACAAAATTTTCCTCTCCAAATATTTCATCACAAAGTAATTTAAGTTGAGATACTTCATTATCATCTATACTTATAAAAATAACTCCATCATCTTGTAGTAACTCTCTAGCGATATATAACCGTGGATACATAAATGTTAGCCAAGCACTATGAGAGTTAGATTTACTATTTGTAAAGTCTAAAATCCTTTGAGCTTCTTCAAGCGAAATACCTGCTAACCCAGATAATTCATCCATGCTAAATTTTCTATCATCATTATATACGAAGCCATCTCCTCCAGTATTATATGGAGGGTCAATATATATCATCTTTATAGACTCATTATAAGCATTTTTTAGATGTTTAAGGACTTCTAAATTATCGCCCTTTATAAGGATGTTTTGGCTAGATTTATTTTCTTCTTTTGAGTTATGTTCGATATCTTCTTTTAAAAGTGTTAATGGATTTTCATTTGCTAGTAGTCTTGCATAAGATTTACCAAGCCAGTTTAAACTGTAACTTTCTTTAGATAATTCCAACCCACTACCACCAACTATTTCTTCCATTTTGTTTGAAATAAAGGCACCCTTTTTATCGAAACATTGAGGAAAATTCTTCTTTAAAATTTCTATTTGTTTATTGTTGGCAGTTATCTCTGAGTTATCGTGTATCTTTTCTTTAGTCATATTTTATCCCATATAGCTGTTAAATAGTATATATTTTTATATTGTTGATTATAGCTAAGTATAGATATATCGGTATTTAAATGAGGGTTTTTTATGAGTGTATATATGGTGGTTTTGGAGAGATTCGAACTCTCGGTAGATTGCTCTACACATCCTTTCCAAGGATGCACCATCGGCCACTCGGACACAAAACCATTATCAATATATGAAGAGTGTGATTATAGCCTAATAGGTTTAGTTTGACTTGAAATGTAAATTTCTCTAAAAAATCTCTTAAAGAACATATTCTTTCATATACTGTTCAGCTATAGCCCAGTCTATCTCTTCGTCTATATCTATGTTATTGTAATCTTGCATCTCATAAAAACTTATCTTACCGCTGAGACGATTTTTATCTCGTAAAATATTGCCTATACTATTGATATAAAATGCACCATTTTCAAGCAAGACTCCCTTAAAATCTTGACGACGGGGGCGGTTTTTAAAGTCATAGTTGATGGGTAAGGCATCATCCCCCCAAAAGAATTTTTTCTCCCGTACTACACTCAGTAATGAGTCGGTTCTATCTTCTTCTAGTTTGACAAGAGCTTTGTTTATATCTTCAAAAGTTGTTGTTGGAGAGGTGGCTTGGACTAACAAGAACTTATCTTCATCTTTGAAACTGTGCTTAGATAAAAACTCTAGCATAACATCTTCTGTGGATGACTCATCTTGAGCATTTTCTTTGTCGCGTTTATAAAGATGCACTTTTTTAAAGGCAAATCTCTTTACAGTATCTAGTATCTCATCACAATCACTAGCGACATACACCGCATCAATAAGATGAGATTTTTCTAAGGCTAACAAACTCCAGTAGATCAAAGGTTTTGAGCAGAACTCTTTGATATTTTTAAAACGGATAGACTTACTTCCACAACGCGCAGGTACAAAAGCTATATTCACAGTGTATCCTTGGATAACATCACAATGATGGTATCGGTAGCACCGATCGATGCCAACTGTGCCTCATAGGCAGAGCTTAGTGCATCAGAGTCAAGAAACTCACCCCATTTTGTATGCCCACCTGCTTTATTTTTTGAGAGCCAGTAGAGATGATTTGAGAGGGGATAGCGTTGGATATGTTTGATAAACTCAACCTTCAAAGAGCTTTTCTTTGCTAAGAGTGAGATTGTGCGTTGATTGTAAAGGTAGAGATGGCAACTCCAGTATGTGAACTTTGAAAAAGCCTCATTTTCATAGATAGTGAGTAGTGCATCTTCAGAGTTTGGAACTTCTAGGATGATTTTTCCACCATCACTCAGGAGTGTAGCCAACTTCTTTAAAATCACCTCTGGATCTTTAAGATGCTCTATCACATGAAAAGCGGTGATATAATCAAACTTTGTATCAATACTATCCAAATCATCATAAAGTGATAATCCCTTGGCTTCATAGTGAGGGATCACTGCTTTTTCTAACTCTACACCCACCACCTCTTTAGCTACCTCTCGTGCCTGAAGCAAAAAACCACCATTACCACTTCCAAAATCTAAAACTGACTTGTTTGTTATCATCGACTCCATAAACTCAAAGCGTCTCTTGTCATCGGCTTTGGTGTCATTTTGCCACTTGAGAAAGTCAACTTCCTTGTGCATATTTGAGCTTTTATAAAACTCTTCATCTATATGATCGACACTTGAGAGATATACAAGGGAGCACTCTTGGCACTCTAAGATCTTCAGCTCTTTTGCATCACGAACCTCACCCTCTCTGTATTTAAATTTATCACTTGAACAAAGTTTACAACTCATGTTTCACATTCCTTTTCAAATCAGCTTCAACCATTGTCTTACATATCTCTTCTAATGAACTCTTCGCTTGCCAGCCTAATCTCTCTTTAATTTTTTTAGGATTACCGATCAAGAGTTCCTCCTCTAAAGGTCTATAAAAGATTGGGTTCACCTCTAGTACAACCTTACCTGTTTGTACATCAATGGCAAACTCATTTTCTCCACTGCCACTAAACTCTAGCTCTATAGCAACAGCTTTAAAAGCCATCGTGACAAAATCTCGTACAGTTTGTACCCTCCCTGTTGCTAAGATATATATCTGAGGAACTTCCTCTTGCATCATCAGATGCATCGCCTCTACATACTCCTGGGCATAACCCCAGTCACGCTTAGCATCTAAGTTGCCAAGTTTTAAAACATCCAATTGCCCTAGTTTTATTTTCGCAACACTGCTGGTTATCTTTCTCGTTACAAACTCTTCACCTCTAAGTGATGATTCATGATTGTAAAGGATACCGATGCAAACAAAGATACCATAGGTTTCTCTATAGTTGATACTCATCATATGTGCAAAAGCTTTTGAGACACCATAAGGGTTTCTAGGATAAAACTTTGTCTCTTCTGTTTGTGGATATATATGAGTTTTACCAAAAATCTCAGAAGAGGAGGCTTGAAACAATTTTATGTTTGTATCAACATATCGGATAGCTTCGAGTATATGCAACACACCCAGCCCAGTAGCAGAAGCGGTCTTTACAGGCTCTTCAAAAGATTTTGCAACATGACTTTGTGCAGCTAAGTTATATATCTCATCAGGTTTGAGTAACTTTAACATCTCCATAGTAGCATCTAAGTCTAACAAATCATACTCTATCAATTCCAAATGGGGATGATGCTCTATCTCTAACTCTGCAATCCTCCAAAAATCAACATTTTTTTCTTTTTTGTATGTCCCATATACTTTATAATTTTTACCAAGCAATAGCTTTGCCAAATAAGCGGCATCCTGTCCTGTTATACCAGTAACTATTGCTTTTTTCATATACGCTTGTCCTGATTATAGTTTCGTAGCATATCTATCTTCTAATATCTTCATACACTCATAAGTCCCAGCACCCTCATGGAGATGCCCACTCCAAATCTCTGGTACCCATGAAAATTTATATCCACCCATTATCTCAAAGAGTGAGTCAAAATCCATACAACCTTCACCTATTTGCACACCCTCGCCATTTGTTCCATAGGCATCTGAGATATGCACATGTGAAACGATTGGCATGATCTCTTTTGTGTACTCATTTATCTCTATATCGAACAAGTTACAATAAAGTTGCGCATGACACACATCATAAGTCATCTTTAAGTCAAAATGCTGACAAAACCTTAACATATCACGGCTAGACATAAAAGCATGTTGAAACCACTCTCCACCTAAGTACCAAGGTCTTGGTGGTAAATTTTCAGGGATGATCTCTATTGTCT
>WFMY01000143.1 GCA_015488855.1 Helicobacteraceae bacterium | reverse complement strand
ATAGGAGGCAATATGAAAGAATTTTTTAAATACGGTGAAAAAGTAGATGGTTATGATGTGAGAGTCATCAATGAAAGAGAAGCAAGAGCAGCAGCAGGGATACTGTTTGCACTAGGACTTTTAAGTTTAACAAATGCTGCGATGCTTGGGCATGTAGTGGTAACGAAATTTTTTATCAGTTTTTTTACTATAGATTTTTTAATGCGGGTAATCAACCCAAGTTATTCCCCAAGTATGTTAGTGGGGCGATTTTTTGTGCAAAATCAGAGACCTGAGTATGTTGGAGCGCCACAAAAAAGATTTGCTTGGGGCTTAGGTTTGGCTCTTGCTTTACCAATGTTTTATTTCCTAGTATTAGATTTTCAGCCAAATCCTATTAAAGTATTTATTTGTATAGTCTGTTTGTTCTTACTCCTGTTTGAGTCAGCATTCTCTATCTGTCTAGGATGTAAGATATACAATATGGTGATGAGTAGTCGTGCTCAGCATTGTCCTGGTGGGGTTTGTGAAATACTAAGAAAAGAGAAAATTCAAACTTTTAACACAGCACAGAAGTTTATTGTTGTTATAGTTACTGTAGCTTTTTCTTGGGGGTTATATGCTTACTTTACAAAAGTGGAAAGTAAAACATTTTTAGCAAAAAAGATACATATCATCATGCTTAGTGATGAAGAAAAACAAGCTATCCAAGAGGCAAAAACTGCAGAAGCTTTGCGCGCTTTTGATGAGGAAGATAACGAGGACTTTGAATAATTATATTTTAAGTTTTGATGATAGTTCCCATCAAGGACGATGGGAATGAACTTAATGCAACTCATTAAAACTTTGCATTTGGAACAGGATGATGCTCTACAATAAAATCAATATCTTTATCACCGCGTCCACTCAGGTTGATAAGAATAGTTTTCTCAGGCCCTATCTCTTTAGCTAACTTCATAGCATAAGCTACAGCGTGAGCAGACTCTAATGCAGGTATGATGCCCTCAAGTTGTGAGAGTTTATAAAAAGCATCAACTGCTTCTTCATCATTGCAAAGACCAACAGTGGTACGCCCTATCGAAGAAAGATACGCTTGTTCTGGTCCAACAGATGGGTAGTCAATCCCACTCCCTATAGAATAAACAGGAGCTGGTTCTCCATCTTTATCTTTTAACATTATAGAGTTAAAACCATGCATGATGCCCTCCTCTCCATAAGTCAGTGAAGCGGCATGTTCACCTAGTTTGTTACCACGCCCCATCGGCTCTACTCCCGTAAGGTTTACCTCTTTATCATCTATGAAACCAGAAAAAATTCCCATAGCATTTGAGCCACCACCTACACAAGCGACCACATAATCTGGCAAGGCATCTTCCATCTCTAAAAACTGCTCTTTTGCCTCATGTCCTACTACGGATTGGAAATCTCTTACCATAAGAGGGAAAGGGTGTGGACCAACAACGCTTCCTATACAAAAAAGGGCTGTATCAGCCTGAGGTACATACGCATCAAAGGCACTATCCACTGCTTCTTTGAGTGTTTGAAGCCCATGAGTTGCAGGGACAACTTTCGCACCAAGAATCTTCATACGCACTACATTTGGATGCTCTTTTTCTATGTCAACTTGCCCCATATGGATCTCACATTCTAAACCAAAGTATGCAGCAGCTGTAGCTAAAGCTACACCATGTTGACCAGCACCAGTTTCAGCTATAACCTTCGTTTTACCAAGCTTTTTAGCAAGGATAACCTCTGCCATACAGTGGTTAAGTTTATGTGCACCCGAGTGATTTAGATCTTCTCGCTTTAAGAAGATTTTGGCACCACCACAATGCTCTGTGAGGTTTTTAGCATACGAAATGGGAGTTGGACGACCTTGATAGTGTTTGCGAACATATTTCAGTTCAGCTATAAACTCTGGATCATTTTTGAGCCGTTTATACTCTTTGGTGATCTCTGCAAAAGGACCTTCTAATGGAGGTGGTAGAAATGCCCCTCCAAATTTTCCAAAAAAACCGTTCTCGTCTGGGTGTGACTCTAAATATGACTTTGACATCTAACAATCCTTAATTTAATTTGCTATTATTATAATTAAGTAATGTTAAATGTTTTCTTATATGCCTCTTGAAGTGGCAATTCTCTATCTTTATAACTTATCAAGTCACCAAACTCAACTTCAACAACTCTTCTCACGCTAGAATCAGTAATAGCATCTGCTAAAATTTTATCCGCACGATTACGAATATATACGGGCAAGATATCAAGGCGATTTTTTATAGCCATCAGCTGTGCACCTGACTTGAACTCTCCCAAAGGATCATCAGACTTGTTTCTTGTACCCTCTGGGAAGATGTAGATACTATCACCCTCTTTGACTTTTTCCTTAATCTCTTTAAAAAAAGCACTCATCTGTGATGCTTCACGATCTATCAAAATAGTCCCAGCATTTCTTACAAACAAACCGAAGAAAAAAGAGTCATAAAGTTCTTTTTTTGATATCCAATACCCTTGTATATTGTGGCTTCTAGTAGCCACTTCTACTATCAATGGATCAATTAT
>WFMY01000142.1 GCA_015488855.1 Helicobacteraceae bacterium | reverse complement strand
CTTGTATCGTAGTAGTTTTTCAGCTCTCGGATGGAGGTGTAAGCTAGTGCCGCCCCAATACCTGAAAAAAGCCCAAGCAGATCATATTTTGAAAGACCAAGTCCACTCGGTTGCGTAATGAACACAATCCCTACAAAACCCAAAAAAATAGCTATCCACCCACTCAAATTCAATCTCTCTTTTAAAAATAAAAAAGCAAAAATAGCAGTAAACACAGGGGAAGTTTTCGACCAAGTCATCGCATCTCCAAGTGGGATATGTGCTATATTATAAAAAAAAGCTAAAAGTGCTATAAAACCCATAAAACCACGAAAGAAAAGTAAAAGGGGTTTACCGCCCTTACCTATCATCGGTTTTTTATAGATTGCAAAGCCCACTATAGCTACTCCAAATACATTACGAAAAAAAACAACTTCAAGGGAGCTCATACTTTGGGAAGCGAACTTAGCAAAAGCACCCATAATAGCAAAAGAGAAAGAGGCGATGAGCATATACTTCACACCATCACTAAAAGAAAATTTCATAAACACCTCCGTATCACTGTATTATATCCTACCCATTCGTTTACTTCTATTGTTTATAATCACGCAAAGGAAAAAAATGGGCAATTTAATAGTATTAGGCATCTTAGGATATCTGTTTTACAGTGTATTTAAAAGTTATAACCGTTATACACATTACTCTCAACAAGCATTTAAGGATTTCTCTGTATCTCATGATGCACTCAGAGAAAGTGACCTTGGTCTTTTTGTAGCTCTCGTTGCAAAACTAGCAAAGGCAGATGGGAAGGTAGATAAACTTGAAGCGGAGTTAGTTGGGCTTCTTTTTGATGATATATCAAAAATATTTCCCGAGCCTCAAAAAACGAAAGATATTCTTAAAGATATTTTCAATCAAGAAAAAGATGACTTTTCAAATCTAGAGTCCATTGCACGAAGACTTGGCAACGCAGTCAAAAAAGATAAAGCAAAACAACAACAATTTATGGGATTTTTGATTCAACTTGCTTTTATTGATGGAAATGTCAGTCAAAGTGAAGAGAATATGCTCCAAATCATTGCTGAAGCATTTGATTTTGATCCAAGCAACTACCATGCTATCTTTGACCAATTTGAACAAATGATGCAAAACATCACACCCCAAGCGACTCTTGATGATGCATATAAAATCCTTGGTGTAAGCAAAACTGATGATATCAACACTATAAAAAAAGCATATAGAAAATTAGTCAGACAGTATCATCCCGACATTATCAAATCTCAAGGGCAGAGTGAAGCCTATATGAAAGAAGCGACAGCCAAAACCCAAGAGATCAATAAAGCATACGAGATGATTAAAGAGCATCGTAAATAAGATTTAAGCATTTTATAACATGAAATCATATAAAATACGCTAAATTAATTTAAGGTATCTATCTATGAAACTTTCTTATCTCTTTTTATTGCTCTCAATTTCACTAAGTGCCTATGAGGGTTGTGCTCTCACAAAACAGGATGCACTTTTAGAACTTAGTGGTAAGATACGCACCACTGTACAGAGTGAGATTAAGATGACAACGAGCAGTGTACGCACTGCAAGCTCAAGCCAAGAAAGTATAGAAGAAAAAGTAGATACTCTCAGTAAAAACTCTACACATCTTTCTCTTGTAAAGATAAAGTACACCAAAAAAGAGAAGATGATATGTGCAAGTGTCAAGGAGATTGACCAAGTAAAAAACACAAGTGATTTACTCAGTGCGGCACTACTCTTTGATGAAGCTAACCTACCAAAAAGCATAGATGAAAAGATAAAAAAACTCTCTAAATGGTTAGAAAAACTTGATGAACTTAGCTACCTTGTTCCTGAGTTTTATAAACCAATAAAAAAACAACTCAGTAAAGAAAAAGCTCTTTTAGCCCTCACAAAAAAAGAAAAAACTTTTCAAGATATCTATGACTCTTCCATAGCTAAAGCTGATGCTCTCATATTTAAAGCCTGTGATGCAACTAAAGAAGATGCCTTTGATGCACTCAATAAAAAACTTTTTGCTAACAAAACAAAAAAACAAGATGATGAGGGTATTTTTAGCAAAGCTAGCTCTTTTTTCACCTCTATCTTTAGCAAATCAAAAGATGACTCTAAAATGTTGGAGCTGTTTTCTGCTCAGGTTATTTACTCTACAGAGAAAAAGAAACAATGTGCTATCATCAAAAAAAGCGATTTGCTAAGTGTTGCAAGCACCCTAAACTCAGATCTAAAAAGATTTCAGATATCTTCTCTTAGTCAAAAACCAATGATTAGATATAAAGAGATTCTCAACTATCAAGAGCATCTCAATGTTACAAAAGCTTTGCTCGAACTTTATCCAAAAATATTTACAAAATCTGACTTTAAAAGAATCACGAAAGTAAAAAAAGCCCTTGCAGATGAGCTTAAAGTAACTTATCCTCAGTATATTAAGTTTGAAGTCAATGGTGCCAAAGCGATTGTAGTAAAAGTGGATGATAAAAAGATCGAAGCGAACAAAGAGATTTATCTTAAAAAAGGTGAACATACATATAGCATCACAGCTCAGGGAAAATGTCCTATTATAGGTACCTTTTCCCTAGATTTACTAGACAAAGAAACCATTTCCAAAGATCTCACGAAGTTCGACTACCCAACTGTCCTTTTCATAAGTGAAAAAGATTTCCGCATAAGTATAGATGGGGAATTATATAAATCAAATATTGCTAACACCATCAAAAAATGTGGTGTAGAGCTTAGATGGATGGTAAAATTCGATAGACAAAATAAAAATGGCATTTTAAAACTATCTGCGGGAGAAAAAAAGACCATAGAGCTGAACTTTTTGAGTACACAAGAACTAAGTATATTTAACGATGCCAAAACAAAGAACTTTCAAGTACAGTCAGGGGTAAAATTTTCAGAATCATTGACCCCCGTCATAAGCAATCATCTAGAGTTTGTAGTGGAGTCAAAACCGGAACATGGGGAACTCAATCTTCATGAAAAAGGTAGTTTTACATACAAAGCTGAAAAAGGTTATGTAGGGTTAGACACATTTGAGTATATCATCAAAACAGAGGATGAGACCTCATCTCCTAAAATTGTCAATATAAAAGTTAGCGCAGCAGATATACCGGTAACTATACCAGCCATTGCTAATCCAGTGCTTGCAAAACAAGAGGACAATAAAACAAAGGTCGAACAAAAACAAGAGAAAATATCAGTAAAAGAAAATGACGATGCAAATGAGATACGATACCAAAAGTTCAAAGCTTATGTAAATTCTCAAGAACAAAATGTAGAGAAACTAAAAAAGCTTCAAAGTAAGTACCCAAAACTCTTCAACAGGCTTTTAAAAGAGAAGATGGCTGAACACTAAGCTTAAAGCTGCACTTTCCAAAAAATCACCCAGTTTTGAGTAAAAAATCCACAAATTCATCAGGCCTATAACTACTATTATTAGAGATTTGTCTATTTTGCTTTAAAAATTGATTTGATTAATTGTTTGTGAAATTTGCAAAAAGATTCATTGTTCTCGTTTAAATCATATTCTATAGCTTTATTGTAAAGTTCATTTATTTCATGTTTTCTCAGAAACCTTTCTCTAGTATTTTGAATTTTAAATCTTTTAACTTTACTAGCTGGATTTACTTTTTCATATAGCTCAATAAGTGAGATAGGCTTTATTCAGTTGTTGAGCTTGGTTTATCGTTGTAAATAAAAAAAGATTTGTAAAAACTTGTTAGATTTACAATGTTGTTTTGGTAGGGAGTGTAGAGTTTAAATTCTTCTTGATTAAAGATATATTGCTTGATTAAAGTATTTCGTTTTTTATTCTTCCCACTATATAAAAATAGTAGTTTATTTTTTTGTAATTCTTTGACTGATTTTATAGCTGTGTTTATGGATATGTTTAAATCTTTTGCTAATGTTTTATAGGGAGT
>WFMY01000141.1 GCA_015488855.1 Helicobacteraceae bacterium | reverse complement strand
GTGCAACAGTAGCTGCATCACTATGCTGTATAACACCAGTTTTAGCAGTTCTAGCAGGTTCAAGCTCTTTAGCTTCTTCATTTTCATGGTTAACGCCTTATCATAACTACTTAGTAGTGTTTACAGTGTTAGTACTTGTTTATGCTTGGTATGATAAACTTAAACCTTCTAAAGAGATAGATTGTGATTGTGATTCTAAAGGCTTTTTTAGTGGTAAAACTTTTTTAGCGATAGTTACAGTTTTCACAGTTATTATGCTTACTTTTCCTCAGTGGGGAAACAAGGTGTTTGATTCTGCTCCAAGTGCTGAGTCTTGTTCTACTGGAACATGTACTAGTGGCTCTACTTCTCACACAAATAAAAAAGCAGTAAAAGATGAAAAAAGTCTTCCTGTTTTAAAAACAGAAAGTGAACATAAATCTTGCAATACAGGAACTGCATGTCCAACTCCTAAAGAGGGTACAACACCACAAAGAACTAATCTAAGTGAGCTCCCTATCTTAAAGTACATAAACAAGGAAAATACAAATCCTACCCCATATAAACAAGTAGCATGTTCAGGGACTGGAAACAAGGCATTAGATGATATAATGGCAAAGAAGAAAACAGAAGTAACAGAGATAACACCACCTGTACTTTTTAAGATGCTAGATGAGGGAGATGATCTCATTTTGCTAGACATAAGAGAGCCAAAACATAATGATTCAACATCCATAGATGCTATGGAGAGTTACTCTATGACCTATGGACAAATATTTTTTATAGCTACTAAATATTTGCAAAATAAAAATGCTGTCATAGTAGTTTATGGTAAGTTTGGGATGGTAAGTTTGTTTGTCGCTTCAACACTTAAAAAGTTAGGCTACAAATATGTATATAGTCTAAAAGGTGGTATGGATGCTTGGAAGTTAGCAGGCTATCCCTATGAAAAAAACGAGGATAAATAATGGCAGATAACACACAAATAATAGAACTCTATACCGACTTAGCAAAAAATCCAAAAAAAGATTTTGGCTGGGAGAAGGGCTTGGAAAATGCAAAGGCACATGGATATAAAAAAGAATGGATAGATGCACTTGACTCAAAGGTATGGGAATTTTGTGCTGCTGTTGGAAATCCTTTTACTCATGCTGAGATAAAAAAAGGTGACACAGTCTTAGACCTTGGTTGTGGGGCTGGTGTAGATTTGCTTGTTGCTTCGCTTTTGGTAGGAGATGAGGGTAAAGTTTTTGGTGTAGATATAACTCCAAAAATGGTGGAGATAGCTACTGCTCACGCTAAAGAACTTGATGCTAAAAATATAAAAGTATTAGAGAGCAGTTTTGATGCTATTGATTTGGAAGATGAAAGTGTAGATGTTGTTATATCAAATGGTGCTATAAATCTTACATCTTGTAAAGAGTCAGTATTTGCTGAGATATTTCGTCTACTAAAACCTGATGGTAAAATATTTTTTGCAGATATGATAGATATTTCTGTAGATGAGGGAAGTTGTTGCTCACTTGAAGAAAGTTCTTGTTGTGATGATGAAGAACAAGACTGGGCAAACTGTGTAGCTGGAACTATGAGAGAGGGTGAACTTGTAGAACTTATGCAAAATGCAGGATTTAGAGATGTAGAGTGTACAGGACATACTCATTATACTACGGCACAGACAACTAAAGGTGCTACATTTAAAGCTACTAAAACAGAATCTTCACACTTAAGAAAAGAACATTGGGACTCGATATTTCAAAATGCTGATTATACACAAGTGCTTTGGCATCAATCCTCACCACAAAAATCTATTGACACTATAAAAAAGTATGTCAAACAAGATGCGAACATCATTGATGTAGGTTGTGGTGCATCATTTCTTGTCGATAATTTGCTCCATGATGGATATAAAAACATCACTCTCCTTGATACCTCTAAAACATCCCTAAATATAGTAAAACAAAGATTACAAGATGATGCACTAGAGTATGTTTGTGATGATATATTAAATTTTAAAACCCTTAAAAAGTTTGATATTTGGCATGATAGAGCTGTATTTCATTTTTTACTGACAAAAAAAGAGCGACAAAAATATTTTGATGTCTTATCAAAAAGCTTAAAAATAGGTGCAAAGGCCATCATCAGTACTTTTAGAGTAGATGGACCTATCCAATGTGCTGGACTTAACATAGTCCAATAT
>WFMY01000140.1 GCA_015488855.1 Helicobacteraceae bacterium | reverse complement strand
CCTTTCAAAATCTACACTCGCCTTGTAGAATGTTTCATCAAAACTATAGCTTTGAGTAGAAAAATCTCCCTGCTTGCCATACTTGCCATCTTTGAGCTTATACACCTTTGCATACAACTCTTTGGGATATACAATGACATAGTGCATCACCTTCTCAGCTTCATACCTTTGAAATTTGTACCCTTCGTCGTTTTATGCTGTTGAAGCAGAGATGACTCCTATAGCTATCTCAGGTGCTTTTGTGATGCAAGCATCATCTAACCGCACTCTATAACCTGCTTCCGCTACAACCATACATCGCTTACATTCACCTATGCTGCTTCTTAGTTCAAAAAGTATATTACTGGCTAATTACTTGATGTCTTAGGACTCATAGCCACAAGATACCCTTCACAAAGCTCCCAATCGCCTTTGCAAAGTTTATAATCCGCATAAGTATAATGTTTCAGATAGTCTAATGCACTAACAAATCATTCTTTTTAGTATTTTACCATATCAAACTATATATTGTCCCACCATCGGTGATGCATACTCAATCTTTTTATCAACCATTTTGGAAGTTTTTCATATTTTTGACCAAGCTTATAACCTAGAAATTTCATCCCATTTCGCATAAACCATTGGGGCAAAAGATACCAAGCTCCATGAGAAAATAGGTAGTTAAGTTCTGACTTTATATACTTCATCCCTTCACCCTCTGCTTTTCCAAAGCTATCGAGTATCCAACTCTCACACTTATGAAACACACCAATGTCAAAATAACGCTTGAATTCTTGCCAAATCGTGTAACTGTGTGAATGATACACTTGCGCATCAGTCACATAAGCAAGTTTATAATCAGCAAGTATCATCTTGGCACCTGCATACGTATCTTCTCCAAGTATTAGATCAGATTTGAACCAGCCGATGCTCTTTAATGCATTTTTTCTATAGGCGGCAAAACTATCTGACAAAAAGGCGGTTTTTAGTCCATACTTATTGATATCTTCTTTACTTCTTACATGTAAGATATCTGGATAGTTAAATTCTCTTAGATGTTTACCAAAAAGGTTGGTGTCTTTGTAGCTCAATTGTCTGCCATAAGCAGCGGCAATATCTTCATCTTCAAAAACTTTTAAGATGTTTTCTATGGCAAATACATCTGCAGGCAAAGCATCTTGTGTTAAAAAAACTATTATCTCACCTTTGGCTATTTGCGCAGCCTTAGTACGAGTACCGCCATGATCAAACTCACTTTGCGGAATGACAATGATATTTTCAGTATATTTTTTAGCTATCTCAACCGTTTTATCTTTAGATGAGGAGTCTATGATGACAAGTTCGTAATTTTTTATTGACTGATTTTTAAAACTTTCAAATAATGCTACTAAATAATTTTGTGCGTTATATGTGGGGATAATGATAGAAATTTTCATTGTATCCACAAAAAAAGCCCAATATTTCGAGCCAATCCATTTTTAAATATCTGATGCCTAAAAAGAAACACTCTCCTTTGAAACCAATTCATCTGATGAATGTTAGAAAATCCAATAAGCATCTCTTTATCTTTGTCATCCAATTGATCGTCATATATTTCTAAAAATGCTTTTGCTTGTAGAGTGTATTTATCAAAAGAGGGCTTTCGTAAGAATTTGTTTACAAAATATCTCCATCCATACTGTTTTGCACCTGTATCATTTTTACTATGTTGACGGTAAAACATTAATGGTTCATCAACATACGCTATCTTGCCAAAAACAGATGATGTCATGGCTATATACCAGTCGTGCATGATGACATCCCTTGGTATATTGTTTACTTGTAATGCTAATGCTCTGTTTATCATCATGGTGCAACCTGTGACTGTGTTATCCAAAAGAAATCTATTTAAAGTATCTTTTTTAGGGTCTATATTTTGGTATTGCCATAAAGAATCAGAGATGATAGAAAGATGCTTATCTACTACTGTGAGATTTGCATGGACTAAAAGAGGAATGTTTCCATGCTTTTTTTCCATTTCTTGCATTTTTTTTAATGTTTTTTCTATCTTATCTGATTGCCAAACATCATCTTGATCACAAAACATAACATATTGAGAATTTGTCACAGTAAGTAAAAAACTAAAACTACCTAATGCTGATCCAAATCTATTGTCATTATTAATAAACTTGATTTTTTCTGGATATCTATTTACATAAGCATTTATAATAGACAATGTGTCATCGTTAGACCCATCATCATACACAATAAGGTTCCAATCGCTAAAAGTTTGATTAAGTATTGATTCAAGCTGTTCTTTGATGAATCTTTGAGCATTGTAAGTTGCCAACAATATATCAATTTGCATCATTCTTTATTTCTCATACGGGATAAATGATTTTTAATTAAACTAAAATTGTAATTAGTGAATTTAGTAATTAACCTTTCTATTTCATTCAAATTTACATTCAAAGGATTATCTCTTAATAGTTCAATTTTAATAAACGGAACTTTATCAATAACAAGTAACTCTTTGTAAAAATAGTGTGTAGAATTCAATTTTCCAATTCTTTTAATAGAACTTTTTTGTGTTAATAGCGCATTAATCTTTTTAAAAATTTTACATGGTGTTAGTTTCTTAGCAAACATTATCGTTTTTTGTATATTAGTTGGTTTAAAACTAGCATAAACTTGAGAACTAAATCCTGCTTTTATTAAAATTTGTGTTAATCCGACTTCATACTTCTTAATGATATCATTTTTATTGTTCAATACTTTTACATCATCCCAAAAATCTAAAAATACTTGGCTGTTAAGTATTTTTTTCCTAAAGACTAAAAAATAACTCTGCAAATGATACTGAATGTCTTTATTGTCTGTTATGCCCCAAAAGTCGCACTCTTTATGTTGCATAGCATTAAATACATCTTTTAAAGAATAAATTGGACCATATACACTGTCATTACAGATGACGACTTCATCATACTCCTGATAGTCAAAACTTTCCAAACCAATTTTGTAACTCATAAAGTCATAGCCAACATTCTCGCGCACAATGACTTTAGAGCAGTATTTTGACAGAGTGGCAACATCTTCTTCCGGGAGTTTTGCGGTAGAGACAAATACCAGATAGGAACTATTTTGCTGTAGTTCTTGTAGATAAAAATACACGTAATCATCGATAATATTATGCTTGTCATAATGAACGAAAATAGCAGCACGAGAATTATTTAAGATTTTAGACATATTTCACATTTTTCATCTTAAACTAAAATCTTCTCTGTCCAAAGTTAAATTTGGATTATAATATGGGTCACCGTTTTCTAATATTTCCTTGTGCCTCTTATAAAAAGCATCTTTTTCTTTTTGAAATCTTAGAATTTTTTCTTCGGTATCTTCATAGCCTCTTGATATTGATTCATGGTGATAAGCTTCACAATACGGGGTAAATAAATTAAAATAGCCCTTTTCTTTAACTCTTAAACAAAAATCAACATCATTATAAGCAATTTTAAAATTAATTGCATCTAGTCCATTGACTTCATTGTAAATATTCCTTTTTACCATAAAGCATGCTGCTGTTACTGCACTTACATTTTGAACTATATTTAATCTAT
>WFMY01000139.1 GCA_015488855.1 Helicobacteraceae bacterium | reverse complement strand
TATCGCAAAGATGTAAATTGTGGGTTAGTGATAATATATTTAATTGAGACAGGATATACTTGTCCGTTAATGATACGCTTTGGGATAGAATCGTAAGACCAATAGATAATTTTTGTATTAGAAATGTTGTTGTCATTTATACTGCCCGTAGCTACCAATGCTGACTGGGCATAGGAGATGGCAGTAAAGAATATAAAAGAGATGAAAAATCTAATCACGTGCTAAAAAACCCCTCTAGCATTTTAACTCCGTCGTCACTGCCAAGAAGCTTTTCCATGGCCCGTTCAGGATGCGGCATTAAGCCGTATATATTTTTATTTTTATTGCATATGCCTGCAATTGAGTCGGTAGAACCGTTTGGACTTGTATCATGGCTGTTTTGATCAACATATTTTAGTAAAACCTGATCATGATCATATAGTTCTTTTAAAGATATTTCATCTATATAATAACTCCCATCATGATGCGCCATAGGTATATTTATAGTCTCATTGATTTGGAATTTATTTAAAAAACTATTGTTATTAGATATAACCTTGAGTTTATGATGACGAGATATAAAATGAAGCTTATCGTTACGCTTCAAAGCACCGGGCAAAAGACCTACCTCTGTTAGTATTTGAAAACCATTACATATGCCAAGCACATGTCCGCCGCTCTTGGCAAAATCTATCACACTGTTCATAATCGGAGAAAACTTTGCAATGGCACCACATCTTAGATAATCTCCATAACTAAATCCACCGGCTAAGACAATAAAGTCGGTATCTTTTGGTAAAATAGTATCTTTATGCCATACTATAGTTGTTTGCACACCCAACTTGTTTAGAGCATATTGCGTATCGTACTCACAGTTGGTACCTGGAAATTGTAAAATTGCTGCTTTCATTTTATATTTTCTATCGTATAGTCTTCGATAACCGTATTTGCAAGAAGTTCTTCGCACATTTTAGTTACATCTTCTTTAGCTTGATTGTAATCTTGTGTATCAAGATCAACAATAATTTGTTTTCCTATTTTAACATCTTGTATTGTATCAAAATGCAGTGATTTTAGTGCGTGAAACACAGCCTTGCCCTGCGCGTCAAGGACGCCTTGTTTTAAAAAAATATTCACTATAGCAGTCATAGTTTTATCCTAATATTCTATTTAGAATTTCTTGATAAGCCATACTTAAACCGCCAAGACCTTGTCTGAAACGATCTTTATCAAGCTTCTCTTTTGTTGTCATATCCCAAAAGCGACAATTATCAGGTGATATTTCATCAATGACAATAATGTTTCCGCTACTGTCTTTTCCAAACTCTAATTTAAAATCAACAAGATTTAGATTTTTTTTGGCGAAGTATGGACGAAGTATATCATTTATCTGCCTAGCCATTCTACGCAGCTTATCTAGTTCATCTTGAAAATCAACAAGACCTAAAAGTAAAGCGTGCTGATCATTTAGTTTTGGATCTCCTAACGCGTCATTTTTATAATCAAATTCTATAAGAGTAAAAGGCAAAATTGTGCCGTCTTTTATGCCTAGATTTTTGCTTAAGCTCCCTGTGGCAATATTTCTGACAATAACTTCAATTAAAATTACATTAGTCTTTTTATGAAGCATATGGTTGTCGTCTATCATTTTTACAAAGTGAGTGGGAATGCCATGGCTTTGTAGTAACCTAAATAACTCAACGGATATTTTATTGTTTAACGCACCTTTACCGCTTTCGCTAGATTTTTTTTCACCATTAAATGCAGTTAAATCATCTTTAAACTCAGAAATTAATAATTCATCATCATCTGTAGAAAAAAGCTTTTTAGCTTTTCCTTCATAAATAAGTTTTCTTTTTTGCATCTAATGTGTTCCTTTGGTTATAATTAACGCTTTCATGATATCGACTGCAACTTGAAGTTGAGTATCTTTGTTTAACTGTTGTTGTGTAATTATTTTTATTTTATTGTTGTTATCTTTTTTCTTAGTGCTTTTATTGTGGTCATGGTCTAATTTATATTGTTTTGAGTTTTTAAGCAATATAGCTTTGAGATGATCTTGTAAATCAACTTCTTTTATATCAAATCCACCTTTATAGGTTTTAATTTCTCCGGGTTTGACCTCTACATCAGGTGTAATACCGATGTTTTGTATCGTTCTTCCGCTTGGTAAGTAGTATCT
>WFMY01000138.1 GCA_015488855.1 Helicobacteraceae bacterium | reverse complement strand
TATGACAATTTAGATAACTACACACTCTCAGATTTACTAGATCGTTCAATCAAACTTTATGGGAAGTTTGAGTGCTTAGGTTGGGTTGGCGAAGAGCTTATGACTTACACCGAGTTCAATGAAAAAATGCAACAACTTGTACAACTTCTCATCTCCCACGGTATAGCAAAAGGGGACAAGGTGGTACTCCTCAGTGAAAATATGCCAAACTGGGCAATAGCCTACTTCGCCGTTACTTATTTTGGAGCAGTAATAGTCCCTATACTTCCAGACTTTCATCCATCAGATGTGCATCACATCATCAAGCACTCTGAAGCAAAAGCAGTTATTGTTTCAGACAAACACCTTCCAACCATTGAAGATGATACAGATTCAAAACTTAATTTTGTTGTGAACTTAGAGTCACTCAAACTCATTGATGAATTATCAAATCTTTCTTATATTACACAGATAAAACAAAAAATAACCTCAAATAAGGTCATAAGACCAAAGGAAGAGGACCTATGCTCCATCATTTACACATCTGGAACTACTGGAAATTCAAAAGGGGTGATGCTCTCTCATAAAAACCTCGTCACTAATGCTCTTTCAACTTTTTCTAAAGTTGATATAGTTCCAGATGATGTCTGGCTCTCCATCCTTCCCTTAGCACATACTCTTGAATCTACGGTAGGATTGATTGTTCCCTTACTTCATGGCTCATCTATCTTTTACATAGACAAAGCACCAACTCCAAGTGTCTTAGTCAAAGCATTTGATAAAGTAAAACCTACAATGATGGTTTCTGTGCCACTCATCATAGAAAAGATTTACAAAAATAAAATACTCGCAAAGTTTAACTCTTCTGCAATAACAAGGAATCTCTATAAGGTTTCATTCTTTAGAAAAAAACTCAATAAACTAGCTGGCAAAAAATTACTTGAAACCTTTGGTGGGCGTATAAGATTTTTTGGCATTGGTGGAGCTGGATTATCACCCATAGTTGAACAATTTTTATATGAAGCAGATTTCCCATATATCATTGGATATGGATTAACTGAGACTTCACCTCTTATTGCTGGTGGTTCTATACTCGGAGTACCTAAAAAAATAAAATCAACAGGTACAGCTTTTTATGGTGTAGATATCAAGATCAAAGATGCTGATCCAAAGAGTAAAAAAGGTGAGATAATGACTCGTGGACCAAGTGTGATGTTAGGTTACTATAAAGATGTGCAACAAACCAAAGAAGTTATGCAAGATGGCTGGTTTCTTACTGGTGACTTGGGCTATATAGATAAGGAGGGGTATCTTTTTATCAGTGGAAGAAGCAAAAATGTTATTATAGGTTCTGGTGGTGAAAATATCTACCCTGAACAAATTGAAGCGATCATAAATCATAGGAGTACCGTCCTTGACTCCCTAGTGATGGAAGATGACAACGGAAAAATTATAGCGAGAATACATTTAGATCTAGAGATGATAGACACAATCTTTCAAGCAGATATAGTACCAGACAAAGAGGTTGCACAGCATATATCACAACACTTAGAAGCTATGCGTCTAGATATTAACTCGCAAATATCTTCTTTTTCCAGAGTTACAAAGTATATTCACCAAATAGAGCCATTTACAAAAACACCTACAAAAAAGATTAAGCGATACCTTTATAAAAATACTGGAAGATAGAAGAATATAAATATATGCAGTAATAATACTCTTACTTAATAATCATTACTCTTTTCTTTGAATTTAAAGTTTTTGATGTCTGTCGCTTCTTCGTCGTGTGCACGGATCTCATATCCCCATTGCTTTACTTTATTAACATAAGCATTAAACTTAAAAATAGTATCTGCATACAGTTTATCTGTTGCTTTATTATTTTTAATAGCTTTTTCAATCGCAACAATTTTTATTTTTAACTCTTTACTCTCTGTAGAAACTAATGCTTTTTGTAGCTCTATTTTTGCTTTATCTAGTAAAGACAAAGCCTTCTTTTGATTACTTTTATCTAATTTAGATGCAACTTGAACTAAATCTGATGCTTCTAGAATAGGCTTGAAGTGACTTTTTTGTTGAACACTCTTGCTAGTATTTGAAGAATTTGCCAATAGTGGCATAGACCCAAACAACATTAACGACAAAAATGCTGAAACCTTAAGAATTTTTTTCATTTCTTCTCCTTATTTTTTTAACCTTATTTATAGTATCACTTTATTTATAAGACAACTCAACTTTCACATCTAAATTCAAATAAGTCCTGAGTAATGCTTCGTAGTGTAACAAATCAAGGTTTTTGATTTCTAATTTACATACGCACTTTGATAAACTTGAAAAGTTTGAAACAACTCTAAAGAGTTCACTAAAAAAGAAAGAGATAAAAATTTGTTAGAAAGATTGTCAAATATCAAGATGAAAAATTATCGTTACCATCTTGATTGGCATTAGGATACTTGTCATAAACCCAGAAAAATATAGTAAAAACAATAAATATGAAAAAAATATATTTACTGCAGATAAAAGTACAATGACAAAAGGTAAGCAAAAATTTGCACAAAGAAGAAGGCATGACGCTAGAGTAAGAGTAATACTATGGCAAATTTAGGAGACTTCACCTTTAATTCTGGTGGAAAAACAAAAATAGTTGCAAATATATCTTTAAAATTTAAAAACTCAAAAGATAGTTTTTTTAGTTCAGGCAGTGCTAAAGAAGAGATACAAAAAAGAGGAGTTATCCTTAGAAATGCCATCATAGACACCATGATGGACAATCATGGAGTAAAAACAAATAGTGATAAAATAAAAAATGAACTACTACACAATATAAACTCCCAACTCTCACAAGCGACAGCAACAGACATCTACTTCAATCAATTTATAGTCCAACACTAAAAAGTTAAAAAAGCGGTTGTAAAAAAGGAACTATCTGCTTTTTACGACTGAGAACTCCAGCTAACCAAACTTGGTTATTTTCTAATTTACAGTTAAAAGCAGACTCAACCTTGCTGAGATCATCACTTACACAGATAAGTAAAGAGCCCTCTTTCATAATATCTGTTAAAAGAACTAACATAGTATGAAGCCCTTCTTCCTCTTTCATACTTTGCATATCAGTATAAATCTCATCTATTCTATCATCTAAAGCTGAGATATCTATCATCTCTAGCTGATTGATTCCAACTTTTTTACCATTCATATCAAAAGCTTTATAGTCTCTCGTGTTTAAACTTCTAGCACTTGCTCCATCAGTTGCGGATTTTACTATAAACATCTTCATAGCCAATGCTTTATAGTCTTTAACTTCAGCGATTTGAGCCAACTCTTTGACCGCTTTTGTATCGACTTTTGTACATGTAGGTGACTTAAAAATCACAGTGTCACTCAAAATAGCCAGCATCATCATACCTGCAATATTTTTAGGAATTTCCACCCCATAAAATTTATACATTTCATAGATAACACTGTTTGAACATCCAATAGGTCTTACCCACATCTCCAATGGAGCGTTTGTAGTTAAATCTCCAAGTTTATGGTGATCAACAATTCCTAAAATAGTTGCTTCTTTGATGTCATCTTGAAAAAGAAGACTATCACTGTCATCAACTAAAAACACTCTTTCCCCAGCAACAGAAGTTTTAAGAAGAGGAAGTTTTCCATCAAACTTATCTAATATAAACTCTGTTTCAGCAGAGATTTCACCTTGGCACGCAGGAATATACTCTTCATCTTCCACTTGATTTTTTAAATACGCAATAGAAATAGCACCGACGATTGAATCACTATCTGGATTTCTGTGTCCAAAAACATATACTGACATTATAAGCCTTTAAAAAAATTTTGAAATTATACTATACTTTATGTAACGCCAACTCTGCTTGCAAATACTTCCCTGTATAAGAGCCCGTTTTTTTATGCGAAGCTACCAACTCTTCAGGAGAACCCTCAGCGATGATAAGTCCACCACCACTTCCACCTTCTGGACCCATATCTATAACCCAGTCAGCATTTTTTATCATATCTAAGTTGTGTTCTATCACAAGGACGCTATTGCCAAGTTCTACAAAATGGTGGAGTACCTTTGTAAGTCTATCCACATCTGCAAAATGAAGTCCTGTTGTTGGTTCGTCTAAGATATAAAGTGTTTTACCTGTATCTTTTCGAGAGAGCTCTTTTGAGAGTTTGATGCGTTGAGCTTCTCCGCCAGAGAGAGTTACAGCATTTTGTCCAAGCGTGATATAACCAAGACCAACATCTACCAGTGTTTTCATTTTCAAATTTATCTTTGGTATTGGCTCAAAAAAAACAAAAACTTCTTCAACACTCATAGCAAGTACATCTGCTATAGTTTTACCTTTGTAATATACCTCTAAAGTTTGTTGATTATAGCGTTGCCCGTTACATGATTCACACTTTACCATGATATCTGGAAGGAAGTGCATCTCTATCTTGTTTTCACCCTCACCTTGGCATTTTTCACACCTACCACCTTTGACATTGAAACTAAATCTTGATGATGTATATCCACGGATTTGGCTCTCTTTTGTAAGTGCAAACAAATTTCTTATCTCATCCATTACACCAGTATATGTTGCAGGGTTTGAGCGAGGTGTACGACCGATAGGACTTTGATCAAGGTAGATCACTTTATCTACATGCTCAAGACCATTTATCTCAACGCCTGCTACCTTGTTAACTTTTCTTGCATGATTGAGAAGTTCTCTTGCTGTTGGAAGTAATGTTTGAAGCATGAGTGAACTTTTCCCACTGCCACTTACACCTGTGATACATACAAAATTGTTCAATGGTATTTTAGCACTGAGATTATTGATATTGTTTAGAGTAACATTCTTTATCTCTATATACTTCTTTTGCCCTCGTCTATAAAAGTATTCGATTTTCTTTCGACCATAGAGGTAATCTGATGTTAAAGTTTTTGCTTTTTTAAGCTTCTCGAGTGTACCACTAAAAACAACCTCTCCACCAAACTTACCAGCACCCTCACCTATATCTACGATAAAATCAGCATTTTCTATAGTCTCTTTATCGTGTTCAACAACAATGACACTATTGCCTTTTTCTTGAAGACTTCTAAGTGTTCGGATAAGTTTTAAAGTGTCTCTCTCATGAAGCCCAATACTCGGCTCATCAAGTACATAAAGTACACCTGTAAGCCCACTCCCTATCTGTGAAGCGATGCGGATACGCTGTGCCTCACCACCACTAATAGTCCGTGCATCACGACCTAAGGTGATATACCCAAGACCAACATCAAAGAGAAAATAAAGTCTCTCTCTTATCTCGTTAAGTATGGGTGCAGATATCTGCTTATCTTGTGCATCTAGGTAGGTAAAGTTTTCTTCATCTGCGAACCATTCATAAGATTTTGCTATTGGCATTTCCAAAAGTTCGGCGATACCTTTTTGCCCTACTCTCACAGCTAATGACTCTAACTTAAGTCTATTTGAGTTACATACATTGCAAACTTTTTCACTCATATAGTCTGCTAACTCTTTTTCATCTTTGAACATATCATAAGCAATCTTCACTATACCTGGCCACATCCGTTTGACTTCATGGTTTTTCCAAAGAAAAGTAACCTCTTCAATGCCCCCATGTAAAATTGCTTTTTGTTGATACTCTGGAAGTTCAGAGTAAGGTACTGTTATATCTATATCGTTGTGTTTACAAAAGCCCTTTAAAAATGTAAAGTAATACCCTTTGTTAAATCCATAAACTATCTTAACTGCACCTTTTTCGACAGAGAGGTCTGAGTCAATCACTTTTTCGTAGTCAAGAGCATAACGAAGCCCAAGACCATCGCACTCACTACAGGCTCCTTTAGGGGAATTAAATGAAAAAGAGAGTGGTTCTAGTGGATCAAAACTTATCTTACAATCAAAACAAGCATTATGCTCAGAGTAGTGTATTTGCGACTCTATGAGATCTAACTCTTCATGGTTAAGGATATCTATCTCTAACTCACCATAACTCTCTTTGAGTGCTTTTTCCACATCGGCTGCTATGCGTTCTTTGTTCTCCTCTTTAACAACCACTCTATCTATCACTACTTTGATAGTATGTTTTTTTGTTTTAGAGAGTTCTATCTCTTCATCCAAACGAACCATCACACCATCTATCATTGCTCGTACATAACCTTTGTGAACTAGAGATTCAACAAGGTCTGAGTAAGAACCTTTTTTTTCACGAACAAGAGGTGCCATGAGAACAAGTTTTGCACCCTCTGGCAATTTTGCTACTTCACCGATAATATCTGATGCACTCATCTGCGAAATTTTTTTATGGCATTTATGGCAATGTTGAATCCCAATACGAGCATAAAGAAGTCTAAAATAATCATATATTTCAGTGATAGTTCCTACTGTTGAACGGGGATTTTTACTTGTTGTTTTTTGATCTATTGCGATAGCAGGAGTGAGACCCTCTATCTTATCAACATCAGGTTTTCCAACACGATCAAGGAACTGTCTTGCATAAGAGGAGAGTGACTCCATGTAGCGTCTCTGACCCTCTGCATAAAGCGTATCAAAAGCGAGAGTTGATTTTCCACTTCCACTGATTCCTGTCATAACAACAAGTTTATTTTTTGGGATATTTAAACTTATATTCTTTAAGTTATTTTCTCTTGCGCCTGTAATTTTAATAAAATCTTTTTTACTCATTTGTAAATATCCTATATGTTAAATAAATCACTATTATTGCATAAAAAACAACTAATAGTTTTTTTTGTAAAGTTTCTTCTACCTTGTCTTTTAAGTGAATCCCAAGATATACACCACCTAAAGATGCACACCCTATAAGTAAACCTTTTTCAAAATTTACATGTCCATTGAGAGTATGAGATATCAGACCTGACAATGAGGAAAAAACCACAAAAAACAGACCAGCCGAGATAGCACTTTTTAATTCTACATGCCAAAAACTTACCAAAACAGGAATAAGTACAATACTCCCACCAACTCCAATAGTCATACTCACAGCACCCAAAATAAATCCAACTACAAAAAGTAATATTGGGCTAACACCTTCTTTTGTAGGTATCTCTTTTATCTTTAAAAACATTCTCATTAATGCAAAAGAAGCAAAAAGCAAGAAAATAACTTCCAAAGATTTTGATGACAATATCGCAGCAAGATATCCACTAAATGATGCACCTATAAATCCACCTACGCCGATAATAGATACCATCTTAAGATCTAAATTACCTTTTTTATAGTTAAGGTAACTTCCATATATAGAACTAAAAACCATCTGTATACTTGATATACCTATGGCCTCTTTGATTTCAAATCCAAGAAATAATAAAATAGGAATGATAACTGTACCACCACCTATTCCGAAAAATCCAGAAATAACACCAACACTAGCACCAAGAGTAATTAGTTCTATCATAGTCTCACTTAAAGTATTTTGCGAATTATACAAAGAAGCTGCTTTAAGGTAGTTGTATAATCTACTTTAAGCGCATACTTTATATATATTTGAGTTTTACAGTGTATAATATACTCAAGAAAAGGAAACTTATGCTCAATACAATTATCGAAGCAACCCAAAATTTTTGCATACATCAAATTCGTTTAGCGCATGTAACGCATGATGAAAAACAAAAAAAGAGAACAATAATTGCTTACATAGATATAGATGCGGATAATGGACTTCGTTATCGAGTTTATTTGTCTGCCGATGAAACTTTCATCCAAAGAGTATCTAAGCTTTTTCTTGATGAAGATAAAAGCGATGAGGAAACGCTTATAGATATGGCATTAGAAACTACAAACATAATTGTTGGTAGTGCAAAAGTGCTTGCTGAAAACTCTAGTGATGCCTATACCATTCAAACGCCTCATTTTGAAAAAATTGGAGATTTTGACTACGACTACGATGAGATGAAAGTTATTCAAGTTGAAGATGATAAACTCACCGTAGCTATTAAGGAATTAAATTGAGTATAAAGAAAAAACCTACTTTCACTGAAGATGCAAGCCATTTTGATGCTGACAAAGAGTTAGCTTGGATGGATTATTCTGGTTTACTCGATATGGAAGTAGAATTTGTATCTGACTTAGGTGAGACAGAACAAACTGTAGCGGAGATTTTAGAACTACGCAAAGGTTCTATTATCGACTTAGGCAAACCAGCAGGAGAAAGTGTTGAAGCCTATGTTAATGGTCGTATCCTTGGTAAAGGTGAAGTGATGGTATATGAAAAAAACCTCGCTATTCGTATCAATGAAGTACTTGACTCTAGTGCTGTTTTATATCACCTCTCAAAAGAGCGTTTATGATTAGAATATTGTTACTTTTCATACTTCCATTCAGCCTCTTTGCTTCAAAGATACTGAGTTATAATATTTACGATAGAACTGATAGAGTAGATGTTATGATAACATTTGACACCCCCTATGATGGCTTAATAAGAAAGAGCATCTCTCACTCAAAAATCATTATTAAACTTCAAGACGCTAGCATAGAATCAAGTAAAGTCAAACAACTCAAATCTCAATACATCCATACACTATCTATAGCACCCATCTCAAACTATGTTCAGATTACTGCTTCTGTACCAGCTAACATTAAGCTGACTGCCTCAAAAACATCTGATGCTTATGGCTTGAGACTAAGATTTACAAAAAATACTCCAAGTAACAAAAACAAGCTCACTCCACAATCTACTCAAATAAAAACACCCTCATCTTTATCTCTCTTACCAACAAAAAAAGATGATAATTTATCACAAAGCTATTATGTCGTGATTGGGATTTTGATTGTAGGGATTTTTATACTCTATTTTATTAAAACAAAGATCACTCCAAAACAACAAAACAACAAAACAAGCAACTGGCTTTTTGATAAAAAGAAAAAGATGCAAAAATCTACAAATATATCTCAAGATGATGTCAGTATCCGTTTTCAAAAATCCTTGGATGAAAAAAACAGTGTTGTCATGCTTGACTTTGCTGAGCAAAGCTATCTTGTTATGATGGGAAATAACAATCTCTTACTTGATAGATTTACAGACAATAAACCAAGTTCACAAGAGGATTTTGAAAGTATTTTACAAGATAAGCACCAAGCTCTTGAAGATTTCTTAGATGAACCAAAAAAGCAAGATCCAATGCAATCTTATGTCAACAAAGCATCAAGCATATCGTACGAAGTTTAATTTTTTTCTAAACTATTAAACTTCATACGCAAAAGTTTCCTAATCGTTTTAACATTTTGTATATTTAACTCATAACTCTTATCCATCATTTTATTGATATGAAAAACTTCTGTTACTGTTATCCCATAAGGGTCTTTCTTCTCTTTTATCTGTTTATTTTCATCATTAAAAAAGTAATAATAAAGATTTTTTCGAGTAAATTGAATATAGTATGTAACTACAATCTCATCAGAATGTTTTTTTTCCAAAGCAACAACGACTCTTTGATCTTCGTTGTAATCACCTTCAAGATTTAAAATCTTCTTTGCTTCTTCTATACTTAGATAACCAATATAGAGTTTATTGAAAAGATTGTGGTATCGTTGAACCTTTTCATTCATTAGAAAATTCATATCGACAATATACTTTTTATGTGAACGAATAGTCCTTGTAATCCAGCTCATAGTATTGTAGTATCTAAAGGGATGAAGCTTAAGAGTATGTGCTTCCATCATTTTTTTTGACCTAGATTTTTGTTTTGGTTTGAGATTGTTTCTTGGTTTAACTATGTTTTGCATCACTTTTACAGAAGAGTACTCGTGAGTAAACCACACAGTACAATAATCAGGAAATTGCTTCGCACCAGTAGCTCCATCATTTAAAATGATAAGTGCTTTTATCTCATAATTTGGAAAAACAATCTCAAGAAGAGCCTTTTTCTTTCTCAGTCTTTTTCTTAACTTGAGTACATTTTTAACAAGGGTCATCTCTACAAAATAAAGTTCATTCTTTATCGTCAAAAACATTGCATCAAATTCACTAATTTCACGACTCTTAGTCCTGTAAACTATCTGTTGTTTTTCACTAATAGAAAGCGTATTGGGAAAAGATTTAAAGCGATTTTGATGAAAACCTTTTAAGATAAACTTATCTATATAATCATTTTTTTCAGCATATTTAATAAGCTTTTCATAAAGATAATTTTCGTAAACTTCACCCTCAAACGAACGATAAGAACTTAGATAATGGGGGTCTTCCTTGTCTATACCCTTTTTAAGAAGAGAAAGAAGATGCTTTACATTGTATTCATAATGAAGTAAATTGTCTGCTATGTTGCTATCATCGAGGTTTCTAATATCTGCACTTATTTCTAGCATCTAGGCCAATTCTCCATTTTTGAAAAAGTTATCAATTATATCACGAGATTCTTTAATTCCACTAACATGATTCACTTCATTACGCAAAACTGATGCACCTCGATAGCCTTTTGAATATGTATGGATATGTTTTCTAAACATTGGCACGCCATGAAGACCATAAAACTCTACCATTTTATCAAAATGCTCCATGATAATCTCGTGTTTCAGTGAAAGTGATATTTCACTTGAAGCGGTACGAAGCTGATGAAATATCCAAGGTGCACCAACTGCTCCACGACCTATCATCACTCCATCGGCACCAGTATGTTCTAATACCCATCTTGCCTTCTCATAAGAATCAATATCTCCATTGGCTATCACAGGGATAGACACAGACTCTTTGATCTCTTTAATCGCATCATAATCAACAGCAGCCTTAAATTTACCAGCACGAGTTCTCCCGTGAACAGCTAAAAAATCTGCACCTGAGTCTTCTACAAGCTTTGCGATTTCAATATGGTTTTTCTCTTCAAAACCAAGTCTAATCTTTACGCTTGTTTGTCGTTTATTTGAAGTCTCTACCATAGTTTTAATGATCTCGCCCATGAGAGGAAGATTTTTCAAAAGCGAACTTCCACTTCCATGCCCAACAACTTTAGGAACAGGGCAACCACAGTTTAAGTCTATAATATCTATACCATCTTGTTCGTTAAGTATCTCCACTGCAGCACGAGCAATTGATACTTCTGCAGCAGCGATTTGAACAGAGTAAGGGTCTTCTATTGGGGATTTTTCTAACATACGAAGTGTTTTACTAGAGTTATGTACAAGAGCATTCGAGCTTAACATCTCGCTTACAGTAAGATCCGCTCCAAACTTTTTAACTACACTCCTAAAAGGAAGATCAGTAAATCCAGCTAATGGAGCCAATACATAAACTGGATTGTCAAAATTCATATAGCTTAAACAAACAGTTCTATGTTAAAGTTTTTTCCACATTCTTTAAGTGCTCGGTATGATTTAAAGTTTAAGTATTCATTTGGTCTTGTGTTTTCTAAAAGTTCATCTGCTGGAGCTAACATTTCCAAATCAAAAAGAGTATACAAATACGCAGCCGTTGCATCTTCATGGGTCTCACTTAAAATTTCAAATAATTTCATTCTTTGTTCAGGAATCATAGTTTTTGAAAGTCTTTTTGAGATATTTAGATAATCACTTTCACCTAGTTCTAAGACTTTAAACAAAGAAATTAGAACTATATTAGATACTTCTAATGTATTTTCCTCTGCATTTATTCTTGCTAAAACCTCAAAAAGTGCTTTATTTGATATATGTTTTTTGTAGTTTTCTATAGCATACAAAGGAGCAGTTTGTACAAAATCCACATACACTTCTTCATACAATTCTTGGGCATATTTATCTTTAGAACTTAAAATATCTTCAGCGCTAATGTCACCATTTTTGTACATATTTCTTTGATTTAGTGCAACAAGAGGATTTGTAAGTTTAAGATTAAATTTTTTAAGGTCAACAACTTTACCCTCTTTAATCTCATTGATTAGATTAATAATATTATTTATTTTCTTATTATTTGTATCTGACTTTAATGTTGGGTTTGCCATCATGACAGAGTTATCCATCACCCCACCGAGTAGTTTATATCTATCAGTTTTATATACATGATTTCGTACCTGTTTACCAAGGTAAGCGTCTATAACAGAATCTATATATTTTTCAAAGTCTTTATCATATTTTCTACTTTCAAACCCACCTAACATAGAGTAAAATCCCATGTGGAGAATACTTGCTCCATAAAGCACAAAAAGTGGAACTATAACCAAGACTGCAATAGACATTGCTGGGAACTGGATCCCAAAAAGATCTACCGATATACTACCTTGTGTTACGAAAGCATATACATACCATCCAACTATAACTATTAACAAAAACGATGCTACTGTGTATCTTTTTAAGTACATTTCATACCTTTCTTAATGCTTATTTGTTCTTTCTACTATCTCTCTGCAGTCAATGCAGTAAATGGCATGAGGTTTTACTTTGAGACGCTGAAAACCTATAGGGTCTTCGCACATCTCACAAGTTCCATAATCACCATTTGCTATTTTACCCAATGTCACATTAATCTCGATTAACTCTTGGTTTTGCTGTGAGACTATTGCACTTTCTATCATAGAATTATTACTATTTGAAGCATGATCTGCTTCATCATTTAATTCTTGGATATTTAACTGATTTAACTCTTCATTTACACCATGGATATTTGTATATATTTGATCTCTACGACCCTCAAGAATCTCTTTAAAATAATTTAATTCACTATCTTGCACTTACTAATCCTTAGACTCATTTATGATACGGATGATTACTCAAAATTGAAAAACCTCTATAGATTTGCTCCAAGAGGACTGTTTTAGCTATTTTGTGACTCATAGTAATCTTTCCAAGACTTATAACTTTGTCACTTTTATTTAAAAAAGCATCCTCAAAGCCATAAGCACCACCAATGAAAAATTTAATCGCAATTTTATCATTTAATAGCTTACTAAAAGCATAAGAGTCAATAATTTCTCCATTTGGATGCAATGTGATACTATATCCTTTGCCTATATAGGGATTAAGAACCTTGGTATATGCCCTCTGAGAGGCTTCTTGGGAAAGAGTGTGTGATTTCGTTATATCTTTATTAAAAATATCAATTTCTTCAACTTTTGCAAAGCGACTTATCATTTTTTTTAGTTCATTGTTAACATCATCATAAGCTGAACGCTCTTTTTTTGCGATTGAGACTATGGTAACTTTCATTGTAACAATCCACTTCCAATAACCTTGTAAGTAATATTTTCAAATTTATCATCAAGTTTCACTCCCCCAATAGCTCCAACAAAGTGTTTAGACTTCGCTGCAATAGCATCTAAAGTATCTCCTAGGATACCTTGGATATCTTTTTTCGTACTTGTGTCTCTATATGCACCTAGACCTATATAGTTTAAGTCCATCTTGTTTGCTTGAAGCACTTCAGTTTCATTGTGTGTTGAGATACCTAGAATTTTGTCTTTTTTTATGACACCTCTTATGATTTGCACTGCTTTAAAGATGTCTTTGTCAATTTGCTTCAAATCCTCTTGCCCTAGATGTACCCCATCACAATATTCTACAAGTTCATATTTATCATTGACAATTAAAAAACCATCATAGATTTTTCGTATACTTATAAGTTGCTTTTTAATGAAAGCTATATCTGAGGTTTTATTACGATACTGTATCACTGTAGCGTTATGAGATTTTGCAATCTCTACATACTCTTGTACACTGAGAGACTTTAAATCTAAAAGTTCTTGATCACATAGAGCATAAAGTTGCATAAGATGTTTATAAATTTGGTTTAAAAAATGCTAAGAGATCACTGAGTGTCTTTTTAAGCTCATTTCTATTGACTATCATATCAATAGCACCTTTTTCAAGTAGAAACTCAGCTCTTTGAAATCCATCAGGAAGTTCTGAACCAATAGTTTGTTCAATAACTCTCGCTCCAGCAAAACCAACAAGTGCTCCAGGTTCAGCGATAATAATATCACCAAGTGTTGCAAAAGAAGCAGAAACCCCACCCATAGTAGGGTCAGTAAGTACAGAAATGTATGGGAGGTTATGATTTGCTAACCTTGCTAAGGCTGCTGATGTTTTAGTCATTTGAAGCAAAGAGAATGTTGATTCTTGCATTCTTGCACCACCAGATGCACTTAAGATAACAACACCTTGCTTCTTCTCAATAGCACGAGTGACGGCACGAACAATCTTTTCACCCTCTACAGAGCCTAAACTCCCACCCATAAAGGCAAAATCAAAAATCACCACCTGTGCATCAACGCCATTTATCTGCATCTCACCACTTACAACAGAAGAGAAACGACCTGTTTTTTTATGTCCCTCTTCTATACGCTGTTTATATGATTTTTTATCTACAAATTTAATAGGATCAACTGGTCTTAATGCTTCATCATATTCTACAAAGGTCTCTTCATCTGCTAACAAAGTTATACGCTCTTCTACACCAATTCGCAAGTGAAAACCACACTTAGGGCAAACATAGTTTTGATTTTCTACTTCTTTATAATACATCAAGGAATGACACGATTTACATTTCACCCAATGTGCCGAAGCCTCACTTTTTGTTGGTTGTTTTGCAGTACTTTTAGAAAAAAGGTTAAATAAATTCAAAAAAAATCCTTAGTATTAAATGTTTATTTAGTATTTTACCAAAAAAAATATAAAATGCTACTTTCTTACTATGCAAGTGATAAAAATGTGAGAAATATACTATTTTATAAAAAATATTCAAATAATTATGCTAACATCACAATAACTATTTAATGAAATCTAAGGAGTAATGATGAAAAATAGAATGAAAATAATGGCAATAGGCCTTATAGCAGTATTTATGATGAGTGGTTGTGGTGCAATGAGATTGGGTAAAACCTATGTCTTTGATTTTAACTCAAAAACACAAGATGCGTATTTAGGAATGTTAGATATAGTAAGTGCAACTGGTGATCCAGCACAAGCTATGATGAAAGAGTGGCTCATTACTGACAGTGACATAGCTGAAGAAGATATCTTTGATGATATGAAAGATCTAGCTGGTGAGTACAACATGAGATTTGTTGGCGAAAAAAATATGTTTAGACTTCTTGATGTTGAAAAAGAAAACTACAAAAAAGCTGGTTACAAGCACTTAATTGTTCATGCTAGAATTGCTGAATTTTGTTCTTTAAGTATCGCAAAAGAGATGTTAAATCACTCTCGTTTCTACGGTGGATTTATGCCATGTCGTGTTATGTATGTTGAATATGAAGATGGTAGAAGATACCTCATATCTATGGATATGACGCTTGCACTTTATGGTGGAACTGATAAGAAACCTATCAATGCTGGTTTAATGAAAAAAATGCAAGCTGTTCAAGTTGCAATGGAAGAGATTCCTATGAAAGCTGCTGGATATGATAGTCAAGTTGAAGCTGATCAGGCAATGGCTGATTACTATACTGAGCACAAAATTACTGGTGAAAGAGTTAATGCTATCCCAGAAGCAAAAGAAGCAGAGTAATCTAATTCTTACTTTCCCACCATCTCGGTGGGAATCTTTTTAATCCCCCCCCCATTTTTTCTATAAAATAAACAAACTTCAAAAATATTCCATACGCTCTGGACAGTAGTTTCAAGGCGCTGACGACGAAGTATACTGCAGTATTGCCATCCTATAGCAAACCTCAATATGCCAGCAATTAGAAAAAGGTGTAATTGCAAGGCGAAAAGTTGCAGGAGCTACTAGTAGCTTCAATGCTTTTCAACGAAGTCAAGTGTGCCTTTTTCTAATTGTCCTTTGGATGAGCCATAAAGGGGCAATCTGCAAAGCATCTAT
>WFMY01000137.1 GCA_015488855.1 Helicobacteraceae bacterium | reverse complement strand
TCTGGTTGACACTCTTCTATGATGCGTGTGAGGTTCATAGAGTCTGTCATTTCACCATAGTGAAGAATGAAGTCACGGTTCTCTACATGTGGGTCTTGGTAGAGGTGGTCTATACGGTCAGTATTAAAAAGTGAAGTTCTTCTTTTAATTCCATGAACTTCATAACCTTTTTTTAGTAAAAATTCTGCCAAATATGAGCCGTCTTGACCTGTTATACCTGTTATTAGTGCTACTTTTTTATCATTTTTCATATTTATTTTGTTCCTTTTTTAAAATTATCGTCTATCAATTCCAGTCCATCTATATATTTGAAGTCTTTTTTATTGTAAGTCAACAAAGGTAAATCATACACAAGACAAGTTGCCGCAATTATAGAATCATATATACCCATGCCATGAGAAAGCGAATATTTTTCCATAAGATTATCTGACAGATTAAAAATACTCTGATCCATATCAATTAGCTTTAGTTGAGATAATATTCTATTTATTTTTTTAAGCTCTCTTTTGTTCAATGCACCCGCTTTAAATTCTAATATCACAATTGAACTAATACAATAATTATTTTCAAAATCTAAAACTATTTTATCTTTAGAATAATTTATTAAGATGCAAGTGTCCAAAAATATCATTTATTTCTTTCTCTTCTGAGACTATGCACATACTTTTCAGCATCTTCTACACGACTATAGGGTTGCACATCACTCAAATCTTCTCCATCGTCTTCATATTGTATTGTATGAAGATGTTTCATAGGGTCTTTTTTAGTGTAAAGCAATTTATCATCTTTTTTATTGATGTCCAAAAATAAGTTCATAGCTTCACTTACTAAATCTTCAAGAGATTTTTTTTGCTTTTTTGCATATTCTTTAAATCTATTTTCTATTTCAGGATTATCTATTTTAATTGCCAACATTTTTAACTCCTTTTAAAATCATCATCTAGTCTTTCTATATCGTCTTCACCTGTATAGCTTCCAACTTGTGCTTCAATTATAACTAATGGCTCATTAGTATCATTTGAAAGCCTGTGAATATCACCTGCTTTTATGTAGGTAGATTCATTTTCATTTAAAGTAAATGTATCTTCGTTGATAGTCACAGTAGCCTTTCCTGAGACTACTATCCAGTGCTCATTTCTATGTTTGTGTCTTTGCAATGAAAGTCGCTTACCGGGTTTTACTTCTATGCGCTTTATTTTGTACCCATTAGCATCTTCAAGTATTGTGTAAGTTCCCCATGGTCTGTGTCCAGTTAAGTGAATACTATGAAGCTCTGTTGTCTTTCTAATTTCATTAACAACCTGTTTTACTTTTTGAGAACTTCCTTTTTTAGAGATTAAAAGTGCATCACCTGTGTCAACTACTATCATATCATCTACATCAACAGTTGCTATGTATCTGTCACTTCCATAGATAAGATTGTTCTTGCTGTCTATTTGGATGTATTTTTCATTTTTCGTATTATTATTTTCATCTTTTGGTAGTTCTTCATAAAGAGCATCAAAGCTTCCTACATCTGACCAGTTTATATCTGATGGGATTACTTTCACCTTTTGTGATTTTTCCATCACAGCATAATCAATGCTATCATCTGGGATATTTAACATATCCTCGTGTTTTATTCTGATGAGCTTAGTTGGTGCAGCTAAAGCAGCACATCCATCAATTGTTCTTGGATGTATTCTTATGAGGTCACTCGGTGAGGCTGAAGCCACACATCCAGAATCTACTCTTGGATGTGCTGCTTTAGCTGCACCAAGTGCATTGTTAGAAGCCTCAAAAATTTTAGGAGAATATTTTTTAAGTTCATCCAAAAATACGCCCGCTTTAAAACAAAACATCCCACTATTCCAATAATAATTTCCTGCTTCTACATACCTTTGTGCTGTTTTAGCATCTGGTTTTTCATGAAAAGCTTTTACATTTAAGTTGTTAGCTTCTATATAACCAAATCCCGTTTCTGCAAATGTAGGTTTGATACCAAATGTCACAAGATTATCTTCACTCGCTAGTTTTTTTGCTTGAATTAATACTTTTTTATACTCAACTTCATCTTTTATAAGATGGTCTGATGGTGTAACAAATACTATCTCATCTCTAGGTAAACTCATACAAGCCAATGCAATAGCTGGCGCTGTATTTCTTCCTATTGGCTCTAACAAATATTTATTGTTTTGTTTATCTAACTCTTCAAGTTGGTCAAGTGCTAAAAAATACTGCTCAGTGTTTGACACTATAAACTGACTATCACATACTTTAGAATTTCTCTTACCCATATAATGTCCCCAAATCCTGTTTGAGGAAATGTAGGAGAATTTGTTTCTTCTAAAGTAAAACACAAAGGTAAGGCTGAAGGCATACCAAGTAGATTTAAACAAGAGATTGAAGACTTCTTATCTGTACATATAAACAAATTTACTTTTCTAATGCTTGCTTAATGTCGGCTATCAAATCCTTACTAGATTCAAGTCCACATGAGATGCGTATGAGTCCTTGGGGAACGCCACAAGCTACAAGTTCATCAGGACTTAGTTGTTGATGTGTAGTAGAAGCAGGGTGCGTTATGATAGACTTAGAATCACCGATGTTGACTACGAGTGAGTAAAGCTCTGTTGCATCGACTATCTTTGTTGCCATCTCAAGTGAATCTACTTCAAAACTTAGGAGTCCACTGCTCGCACCATCATCAAAGTACTTTTGTGCATTTTTGTAGTTTGCATTACTTTTAAGACCTGGGTAATTTACTTTGTTGACCTTAGGGTGTGACTCTAAAAATGTAGCGAGTTCAAGTGCATTTTTAGAGTGTTCTCTCATACGAAGAGAGAGATGCTCTAGCCCTTGAATAAATAACCATGAGTTAAATGGAGAGACAGTAGCACCTAAGTCACGAAGTAGTGAAAGCCTTGCTCTGAGTGTAAATGGTGGTAATGGCAGATCAACATAAACTAAACCATGGTAAGATGCATCAGGCTCATTAAAGTGAGCGTAACGAGGGTTAGCTTTGAGTTTTTCAACTAAGCCTTTTCTTTCTACAAGTATCCCACCTATGGCAAGACCTTGACCTGTTGTGTACTTTGATGCACTATGCACAGTGATATCTGCACCATACTCAAAAGGGCGACATAAAACAGGGGTAGCTACAGTGTTATCTACTACAGTTAAGATGCCATG
>WFMY01000136.1 GCA_015488855.1 Helicobacteraceae bacterium | reverse complement strand
GGTAGGAACTCTATCTCATCACTAAAATTAAAAAGAGCTTCTTCAATCTCATCGTAAGTACCATACACAAAAGCAACAAGCTGTGTTTTTAACAGAAGTCCATCTTCATCTTCTGTACCACTCAAAATAGACTTTGAATTTTCATTTGTTATACAAGAACTAACACCTAGTACATTTTTACCTAAGAGAGAGAGGGCATAGACAGGGTCATTTCCATAAACCATACATGATTCATCTATGTCAAACAAAACACCATAAAAGTTTTGTTCACTCACAAAATTTTCATCTAAAATAGCATTTTCAAAAGCTACCTTGATAGAAGATGCACTAGATAAAGAGTGTAACGCAAAGTTAAGGATTTGCGATCTATCTTCTAAAAGAGTAAATGGGAGTTGCCACTCTTGCTCCACTGCAACATCTTTACCCATCTGTTCATTGAGTGCTGTCACTATGGAACTGACTCGCTCCTCATCTGCATCTACGATGCCCCCACTCTCCTCTGCTGCTTCTATGAGGTTGAGCACTTCGTCAAAGGCATCATAAAGTGCTTCAGTCATCGACTCAGCAAACTCTAATTTTTTAGAGCGTAACATATCAAGAAGATCTTCTGCATGGTGTGTAATCTCTTTGACAGACTCAAAACCAACAATCCCGCTTCCACCTTTGAGTGTATGTGCTGCACGAAAGACAGAGTTTAAAAGTTCAGGGTCATCACCACCGATAGCCTCTATATTTTGATCAATAAACGAGAGATTTTCTCTTGCTTCACCTAAAAACTGTTCTAATAATGAATCCATAACTTCTCCCTACTTCTCTACTAAGATATCAATATATGCTTTTAACTGCTCAGGTCTTATAGGCTTCGTCTCAAAGAGATTTGCCCCCACCTGATATGCTGATGCTTTATCTTCATCTTTGGCTTGTGTTGTTATCATGATAATTGGTACTTGTTCATGGTTTTTTTGTTTTCTAAGTTCACCAATGAAAGAGTACCCATCCATCACAGGCATATTTACATCCACTAAGTAAAGATCTACTGTTTCATCTAAACTTTTTTCCAATG
This sequence comes from Helicobacteraceae bacterium, assembly GCA_015488855.1. Taxonomy (GTDB): domain Bacteria; phylum Campylobacterota; class Campylobacteria; order Campylobacterales; family Sulfurimonadaceae; genus Sulfurimonas. The sequence goes on along the minus strand of WFMY01000136.1, from coordinate 1,219 downwards.
CTTCCATACCATTTTCTGCTTCTAAAACCTCTAAACCAAATGATTTGAGGATAGAACCATGGTAACTTCTCACTGTTTTTGAATCATCTACAACCATAATCTTCGCCATAATATCTCCTAGAAAAATTCTATTTCATTCTCATCTTCATGAGTTAGCTTGCCAGAAAACGAATCTCTTTTTGATTTCGCTTCTGACAATGTTGTTTTTAACTTTTTTTGTAGCCTATCCATACTTTGAGATGCTACAATCGTATCTGAATGAAAAGCACTCTCAAAGAGCTCTATACTCTTTTGAACACTCTCTATCGCTTCAATAGTTGCTGTAAGTTGTTGCGATATAATATCTTGATACTGCAAAGATTTCGCAGCATTTTCATCAAGCTCTATATTTTTTTCTTCCATAAAATGACTAAGCATCATAGTTGATTCTTGAGATAAGTTAATAGTATCTATTTGAACTTCTTTGATATGCTCTAAAAGTTCCTTCATCGAGGTTAGCATCATCATCTTTTACCTTTTTATGGAAGTCTTAACACTCTTGTTATAGCCTGTTTCAACTGTGCTGGATTAAATGGTTTGACTATCCAACCAGTCAAACCAAGGGCTTTACCCTGTTGCTTTAAATCATCTTTTGTCTCAGTCGTGAGCATCAAGCAAGGTGTTCTTTTTGTAGAATCAACCTTACGAAGTGCTGCTAAAAACTCCAAACCATTCATCACGGGCATATTTAAGTCTGTGATGATTAAGTCTGGTGTCATACCAGCTTTTATCTCCTCAAGAGCTACCTGAGCCTGTGTATATTGCTTCACTTCTATTGGCATCGAACTGGTTACCATTCTGGTTGATGCTAACGCTGTTTCTGAATCATCTACAAATATTACGAGTGGCATATCGTTTTCCTTAATTTTATTTTATAAAATGAAGGGAACCTTCATCTATTTTATCACGCAAAAGGAACTCGTCCCTTTTGCTACGCTAACGCTGAGTTCTCTTCAACAGAGGGTTCGCGCAACTAGTTGCTTTTAACACTTTATAAAGTTGAAGTTCTTTACTGAACTTGGTTCAAAATCCTTTGGACTTTCAAGCAAATTCAGCTTTACTTTTTACTTTTGATACACGAGTGCTTTTCCCATCTTTTTTGCATTAAATACTGAGACAATCCTACTCATATATTCTGCATGACCTAAAAGTACATACCCTCCCGGATTGAGCATATCAT
>WFMY01000135.1 GCA_015488855.1 Helicobacteraceae bacterium | reverse complement strand
TTAAAGTAATATTAACTAAAATTTACTAATTTATAATTAACAATTCTGTAACAATAATCCTATATAATTATTACATCGATTCTCCATGTATAGTCTTTTACTGACTCTTTAAGGCTATACCTCCTAAACTGATTCCAAAACTTTTATTTTTTTAGCTATCCTCTCTCTCTGAGTATTTTGCGTTGTCTTCGTTTTTTGAACATGCAACCAGTAGAGTACACTCTTTTTATATCCATAAAATGATGCAAGCTCTATAAGTTTCTGGACATCCTCAAAACTAAGCTTCTCTTGTATCAAACTTGCAGCTAAAAGTTTAGAAGTTATTTTATCCATTTCAAATAAACTCTCTATTGCTTTTTGAGATTCATTTTTAATTTTATATCTAGCAAAGTCTCGATAACTTGGGATAAGCGCATCTAAGTCTTGCGGATCTATCTGCCAACGGATAAATTTATAGTAGGCATCTAACTCCTTATTTTGCACCAAATCCGCAATGCTAAGATATTTTTGACATCTATCTTGGATGCCTACAGAGATATTTAAAGCACACTCACCAAGATATATACGAGAGAGTTGCGTTAAATCAGCACTGCTTTTAGCATGACTTACAGCTCGAGCCAAGTCTCTTTTTGCTAGTGCATCACGAGCACTTAAAAAGTTTTTTGTGTAAGAGGAAAAAGCATTGATAGACTTATATTTCCATGCATCAGGCTTAGCCGTAAAAGAACAACCACCTAAAAAAGCCAATACTAAAAGAGTTAAAAAAACTTTTGTCATGGTAATACAACCTCTTTATTGTCATCATCTTGCATAAGAGCATCTACCTTATCCATAATCTGATTTGATTTTTGCACACCAGCGGAGATCTGCTCTTTTATCATCTCTAAATCATCATCATACCCACCTATACTCTCTACTGTTCCATCAAGCTTTTTTAACTTACTTTTCACATCTTTAAGGATAGCTTCTAACTCTTTTATGCTCGAAGAGGAGGGATCTACAATATCAGCATCGAGATGCGCTGAAATCTTTTCTATGTTTTGCATCATTTTTTCTAAAGAGTTGAGTGATGCAATAAAATCTTGTGTAGAACTTTTAGAGCCTGTCAAACTCGTGAGTAAAGAATCATTTTTTGCTAATTTATTGCTAAATTCATTCGCATGTTTGAGTGTCATCGCCAAATCTGAATCATCTTTAGAGATAGCTAAGGTGATTTTATCTATGTTGTTGATAATGTTGATGATCTTTTCTACTGCGGGTTGCAATTTTGTAATCATATCGTTGATATCATCACTCATAAGAAGCGTTAATGCTGAGTTTGGGGCTAAAAGCTCATTGTCTATGGCAGAATAAAGCACTATATGAGAGGCACCCAAAAGTGGTTTTATTATCATAAGTACACTATCTTTAGTTATCCATTTTCTATTATTTTGGGCAACTGAAAATTTGACTTTTACTGTACCATCATCGTTAAGTTGCATTGCATCTATAGTACCAATATCAAATCCTGAATACTTCAAAGGTGTTCCAACATTAAAAGATGATGCACTATCAGTTTGAAAGTAAAAACTATAACGCTTATCAAATGTCCCTTTTTCTTCTAAAAGCATATAGATAAACCCTGCCGTAAGCAGTGCAATCATTATGACAAATACACCAACTACAAGTCTCATCTTGTTATATGCCATTAAACACCCACATCCCTTCATAATGAAATCTATTGATATCATTTTCTAATATAATTATATTTTTTTCCTCATTTAATATAGCTAAATTTTTCATTGCAATTGCTAAAAATTCTACATGCTTGAGAATTGATAAAGGATTAACAATGACGATGGTCTCTCTTTCATCCATCAAAGCACGAGCTATTAGTACATAAAATATCTCCACTTCATTGAGCTGATGCATTCTTTTAAGAGCTATATTTTCTTTGTCTATCTTCGCTAGAGAGTTCTGTGCTAACTCTTGAGCTTTTTTAATGCTTGTGTGTTTATGCACTTCTGGAATGAGGGCAATATTTTCGATCATATTTAAGTTGGCTAGGAGTGGTGTATCTATAGAGATGAGACAATACTGCTCTATCTCTTTTAAGATCTCTTCCATCTCCTCACTATCTGAGTAAAATTTTAAATTGATTGAATTACTAATGATAACACCTCAATTAAAAAGATAGCTATAAAGAGCTTCACCATACCATTAAGCACAGAGATAGGAATAGCTGTATAACTATGGGTAGTTTTTAAACCACTATATATGGGGATAAGCGTGATTACAAAACCAAAAGCTAGACCCTTTAAGATAAGCATTACAATATCTTGTATCTCAACAGCTCCAAGAAGAAGATTTTGATAGGTATGCAAATCCATATTCATATAAAAAAGAGTAAAGAGATACCCACTACTGAGCATAATGATGGCAAACACGATAGACAAAGAGGTGACACTTATCATCCCACTTATGATGCGTGGAAGAAAAAGATAGTCTATTAAGTCAATATTGTATTGCTTCAGAGTATTTAACTCCTTATTGACATTCATCACGGCTATCTCAGTATTGATGGCTGTTCCTGAACGAAGTGAGATCAAAAGGGCTGTAAAAAAAGGGGAAAACTCATCAAGCACAAAGTTAATGATGATAGAGCCTATGCTCTTCTCTAAGTTGTACTCCGTAGCTAGGACAATGACAATCCCAATGATGATAGAGCCAAAAAACATCGCCATCATACTAAAGAGTGGCAGGATTCCAACAGAGGTAAAGTAGATCTGTTTTGTGAGTACCATACGCATTGCAGGATTATAACTCGCAGGAATCAACATGTGGGTTATGCACAAAAATATAAACTTCAGAGCCTCGAAAAATTCAAGAACTATATTGATAGTTTTATCGCCAACACCTTCTATAAATCTTAAAACCACGCTTCATATCCTTGTAGATATAATTATCCTACAATTTAGCTTAGTTTGTCCATAATCTCAATTCAAAAATTCATCAAAAGCATCAGGATGAAACATAAGATTTATAGCGAATAGTCTTTGTAACTGTACTTTGCTAAATCTATATAAAATTTATTATTGAGGATGATAACTCTTTCATCTTTTTTTGCATTTTCTTCAAATCTTACTTTTATCTTTTTTCGTTTCTTTTTTGAGAAGTCTCTTGCTTTTAAATATTTGTTCAAAGATGTGAGTATGCTTTGTTCACTTTTTTTGAAGGCTTTAGATTTTTTTTGTTTTTTTGTTTTATTTGAAGGTTTTGATAGGCTGGCTTCTTCAAATTTATTTTCTTGAGAATCATACTCGATTATGTCAGCATCGATTTCATTTACGGGCGTACCAAGCATCAACTTAGAAGAGATTGCATTGATAATACCTTTAAGTTGCTCATCTTTATCTTTATAGATTTGTTCTATCTTGATGCGTTCATCTATGAGCATCTGCTCTTTTTGATCTCTAAGTGAGCGTGTTTCACCTTCGAGGTTTTCTACTTTTTCTTGGAGTTTTGTATTTTGTTCTTCAAGGAGGCTGTAGTATCTATCATTATACTTTTGGGTTGTTTTTGATGCTCTTTGTGTCGTTGATTTGGCACGAGGTTTTTTGGGAGAAGATTCCATCTTTACACTTGCATTTTCATCCGCATAAACATACTTCTCTCCATCTATCATCTCAACAAGTAAAGATCCTCTTCTTACCCTGTTATAAATAGCCTCTTTTGAGATTCCAAAAAACTCAGCAGCCTCTGCTATGGTCATCTTTTGCATCTGTTATCCCTTTTTTAAGTTTTTTCATCCCAAATTATGCAATGTGTTCAACCTATCGCATATTGTCAAAAACAAGGGGTGCATCCCACTCACCCTGTTTTATCTCAGCCATCACTTTTTGCAATTCATCGAGTTTTTTCCCCTTCACTCGAATGCTATCACCCTCTATGATGGCTGTCACTTTTAACTTCATCTTTTTGATATCGGCTGTGATTTTTTTGGCTTCTTTAGACTCTATATAGTCAACAACTTTGAAAGTTGCTTTACGGTTTCCACCTGAACTATCTTCAACTCGTAACTCATCAAGGACTTTAGAGTTAAGTCCTTGTTTTAAAAACTTACTAACAACTATATCTTTAAGAGCATCAAGTTTGTTATCACTTGAAGCGATGAGTACCAACACTTTTTCTTTCTCTTTAAAGTTTATTTCGTAAGCAGTCCCTTTGAAATCATAACGGTTAGCAACCTCACGGTCTACGAGGTTTATCGCGTTTTTAAAGTTTTGCATATCTATCTTTGCACTGATATCAAACGAGTGTTCTGAAGCCATAATATGAGCCTTTTATATTTTATAAGCGATTATAACATAAGGTCAGTTAAAAACTAAGTCCGCCACCAAAGTCCATATTGGCAAAGTTGGGGTCACTATAACCAAAGCTAGCTGATCTCATTCGTAGTTTTTCTATGTCTGCCTTAGAGGAGATGCCTTGCGGACACACTACTGTACACTCATTGCAAAGGGTACAATCCCAAATCCCATCTGACTGGATAGTAGCTATCTTCACCTGTGCATCTAACTCCCTTTTATCACTCACATATTTCCAGACTCTTGTTAATGCAAAAGGACCCTTAAAGGCATCATTGACACTATATACAGGACAAACACTATAACAACTCCCACACAAGATGCAGTCACTTTGTATCTCATTTATCTTTTCATCTGCTATGGAGAGTTTTGCATTAGGATTTTTTTGCGAGAGCCATGCTTTTGATTTGGCATTAAACTCCAAAGCTTTATCCATGTTAACAACTAAGTCACGGATCACTTCAACATTTCCAAGGTGTTCTACTCTATCTCCATCTTGCACCTTGTATGCACATGCTAAAACCTCTCTACCATTCACACGCATAGCACAACTTCCACATACGCTACTTCTGCATCCACTAGAGTAAGTAAGCGTAGCATCTTGGTTGATTTTTATCTCATAAAGTACCTCAAGTAAGGTTGGTCTCTCTAAATTGACCTCATAGTCGAGGAACTCTTCCTTGGGGGTAGTTTCGTTAGTATATCTTTTTATATTTATCTTCATAATTTAACTCCCAAACTCTAACTTTAATTGATTTTGCTCTTTAGATGCAAGGGTATGGAGTTTATAGAGTGCATCATTTTCATCTGGAAAATCTTCCCTGAAGTGTGCCCCACGGCTCTCTTGCCTCTCTAAAGCACCGAGCAATATTATCTCGGAGAGTTCAAGCATATTTGTAAATTCTAAAAACTCTATAAGATTTGTATTGTAGATTTTAGATCTATCTTTTGGACCCATTTTTGGTAACTCTTTGCGCATCTCAGAGATGCTCTCTAAGGTTGAGAGCAGTCTCTTTTTGTCTTTTTTTATCCCCACATTTTCATAAAAAAGATCTCCTAAAGTGGCTCTTTTGTCATAAAAATTTCTCTCACTTGTGAACTCTTTGATAGACTCTAAAATATTTTTTGTTCGTTTATATGCTCGTTTGTCTGATCTACTTGCATAGTTTGCAGCATTTTCTCCCGCCTCACGACCAAAAACTATGAGTTCTAAAAGGGAGTTTCCTCCAAGTCTGTTGGCTCCATGGACTTTATGGTTAGCACACTCTCCAACAGCATATAAACCTTTGAGATTTGTACTTGAGTGTGCATCTACCTCTATGCCACCCATAGTATAGTGTGCGACTGGCTTAACAGGGAGAAGATCTTTGACTGGGTCGATACCCTCATAAAGTTTTGCTAGTTTTCTCTCTTGAGGTAACTCCTCATCAATAAACTTTTCCCCAAGATGTCTGATATCCAAAAAGATATCCTCGCCCTTTTGCATCGCATCATCCATAGCACGAGCGACCTCATCTCTGGGTAAAAGCTCATTAACAAATCGCTCCCCTTTAGAGTTGAGAAGATGCCCTCCAGCACCTCTAGCACTTTCACTTATGAGGATAGAGGAGCTTTTAAGCGCTGTTGGATGGAACTGCACAAACTCCATATCACTCAACCTTACCCCTGCTCGAAATGCTGCAGCGATGCCATCTCCTGTTGAACCTGTTGCATTTGTAGAGTGACGCTCATAAATCTTTGCGTAGCCTCCAGTTGCCAAGATAACACTCGATGCACTATACTCTTCTAGCTCCCCACTTCGTTTATTGAGGACACTCACACCACCCACAACTTCACCTTGCTCATCACGAAAAATCTCAAGAAGATATCTATCACTCAAGATTTGAATGCCAGCTTCTAAAACTCTGTCATAAAGAGTATGAAGAATTTTTAAGCCTGTATAGTCTTGTGCGTAACAAGCCCTGTCTCCACTAGCTCCACCTAGTCTTCTTTGAGCTATCTCATCATCTTTTGTGCGAGAGAATGGTACACCTATGCTATCTAAAAACTCTATAGCTTTTGGTGCATTTGTACATAATCTTTCTACTGCAGCTTCATCGGCAATGCCATGGGCTGATTTTAAAGTATTTTGTATGTGGGATTTTATGCTATCATCTTGAGCATGGGGAAGGACTGCATTGATACCACCTTGAGCCATACAAGTCTGACTTCTTGTGGGATAATCTTTTGTAAGTATGGTAACTTTTGCACCATTTTCATATGCAAAAAGAGCGGCTACTAAACCAGCTCCACCTGCACCAACGACTAAAACATCACTTTGCATACGACAAGCTCCTAAAACTACTTATTTTTAGGATTTTATCGTTTTATTGGTTTATTATTCTTCTGGTATTACTTTTTTCTTTGTTTTTATCTTATACACAACATAGGCTATCACAACAAGAAGTAACAAAAGTAACAACAAAAGCTC
>WFMY01000134.1 GCA_015488855.1 Helicobacteraceae bacterium | reverse complement strand
AGTGGAAGATCTTTTAAAAAAACGATCACTATGAGTGATGAACAGCCCATTAGCTCCCTTATGCATGAGATTGAAAATGCTTATGGCGCGGGGACAGTAGATGTAAGTTTAAATAAATATGGTGAATTTGTCATACAAGATAAGATAAAGGGATCTAGTAAAATTCAGTTTAATATGGTCGGTGCAGTTGATTTTAATCTTACTGATGGTAATGACCTAGCCAATATTAATGATCCCTCTTATGCTAAATCTGGATTGATTACAAACTTGGATGGTGGGGAAACAAATTTTAATAATTTTGTTACAGGAACCACCCCTCCTGGTCTCTTTGTAAAAGAGTTTGTAAAATCTAAACTTGATCCTGCTACCTCAATTAGCTCTTTAAAAATTGATGGTTTGGAGTATGACAGAACTGAGTTTACAAGAGAGGGATCTGTTGTTTCCTCTAATGTTCCTCAAATTGTTAAAAAGTCAAGAATTGTTGGTTCAACAGAGATGATAGCAGTTGCTGATAGAAATAAATTTGCAACAGATTCAACTCTTTTAGTAGATGTTGCAAGTGGTTCGCTTAACGGATCTTCTATGAAACTTGAGGGTTTAACATCTACAGGTACTCCTTTAAATGTAAACATTAATTTTTCAGCAGGTGGCTCAACATTTACAGATAATAATACTGGTAAGACTTACAATATATACAATATGTCTAATCCAAGAGTAGCCGCAGATGGCGATAAAATGAAATATAGACAATTGATGGATGTGATGAATATGGCAATCACAGGTAATTTCCCTTTAGGCTCACCAGGTACAGATACACAATATGACGAAGCAATCTCAACAGCTAATGCTGCGGGGGAGGTGAGCTTAGGGTATGATGGAAAAATAAAATTTCAAGATAAACAAAACTCTAACACACCAGCAAAATTTGCAATGTATGATACAAATAGTGGAAAATTTTCAGCACCAGCATCTTTGATGACTTTTAATACAAATAATGCCATAACAGTAAGAGATCCAAAAACAGATTTTTTTAATGTAATAGATCAGATGATAACAGCTGTAGAAAATCATAAGCTTTATCCAGATTCAACAAGTGCAAATATGAGAAATATTGGGATTGAGAATGCAATAGCTATGATGGACGATTTGACGGACCATGTTTTGCGTGCTCATGCTCAATCCGGTGCACAGTCAACAGCCTTACAGAGTGAGATTGAGAGAACTAGTGTCCTAAAGATTAGTGTAAAAACTTTGCGTTCTAGTGTTATAGATACAGACTTGGCAAAAGCTTCTTTATCTTTGAGTCAGCTTACTACAGATTATAAAGCTATGCTTTCAATAGTAGGAAAAGTATCAAAATTAAATCTGGTAAATTATTTATAATTGGCTATACTTTCTTAATTATTTTAAAGGAAACTACAGTTTGAAAGAAACTATCTCTATACTTATCTTTGGAATACTTATCTATTTTGGATTTTCTACAATTTTAGGCGATATTAACTTGATGGGAAGTTTTGGCAATTATTTTGGTATACAAAATCAAAAGTTATTTGGTTATATTTCATATATTTATTTATTTGCATTGTTGATCCCTCTTTATCAATTTTATAAAAAACCAAATTTTAATTTGGAAAATTATGCTGTTGTTATCTCTTCGGTTTTGCTTTTTTTCTCTCTCTTGTTAGCACAAGCTCTATTGATTCACAATAAGTTGAGAGGCAGTTTTGCTGGAAATTTTGCAGAATATCTACAACCATATATTGGTTTGCTTGGTTTATGGATATTTTGGCTAATTATCACTCTTATTTCATTGATCATTATATTTGATAAAAATGTTAAGGAGCTAGTCTTTAGTATCTATTCCTTACTTGAGAGATCCAACAAACCTTCTCAAATAGAGTTAAAAGATGCAAGTAAAACTATTGATTTTTCAAAAAGTTCAATACCTATAAATGAATCTGAAAATATTGATATAGAATACGAACTTGAGATAGATAAGCCTGCTTATTTAAGACATGAAATAGAGAAAAAAAAGAAAAAAAACGATGAAGAACCAAATAATATTTTAGAAATTGTTTCAAAAATCAAAGAAGAGAAACATTCTGTAGTAGTGGATGAGCTTGAAGAAAACACTAGGCTTTTAGCTACAATAGAGATAGGAAAAACTGAAAAACCAAAGAATTTTACATTGCCAAAAATTGATTTTTTACAAAAGGACAATAAAAAAGTAAAAAATATAGATGAAAATGAAATTGATGAAAAGATACAGTTCTTAATAGAAAAGCTCGCACACTTTAAGATAGAAGGTGATGTTGTGAGAACCTATACGGGACCAGTTGTCTCTACTTTTGAGTTTAAACCCGCTGCAAATGTAAAAGTGAGCAAGATATTGAGTCTGCAAGATGACTTAGCAATGGCTCTTTCTGCTGAGACTATTAGGATTCAAGCACCTATCCCAGGAAAAGATGTAGTTGGGATAGAGATTCCTAATGATTCTTTTGACACTATTTATCTTAGAAGTCTGCTTGAAGATAAACTTTTTAAAGATTCAGTTTCCCCTTTGACAATAGCCTTAGGAAAAGATATTGTTGGTAAACCTTTTGTGACAGATTTGAAAAAACTTCCGCATCTTCTCATAGCTGGGACAACAGGTAGTGGTAAAAGTGTCGGTATCAATGCTATGATACTTTCTCTTTTATACAAAAACTCACCTGATCAGCTAAGACTTCTAATGATAGATCCAAAAATGCTAGAATTTTCTATCTATAATGATATTCCCCACCTTTTAACTCCAGTGATCACTAAACCAAAGCAAGCTATAGTTGCTCTTAATAATATGGTAAATGAGATGGAGCGAAGATATGAATTGATGGCTGATACAAGAACAAAAAATATTGAAAACTATAATGAAAAAGTTGCTAAAAAAGGTGGTGAGTATCTTCCCTATATTGTTGTT
>WFMY01000133.1 GCA_015488855.1 Helicobacteraceae bacterium | reverse complement strand
AGTGTCTTGGTTGTTTGGTTAGCATCGTCTAGTTGTGCATAGCTTACAAGTTGGTTTCTACTGTTAAAGGTGTAGTTGCTTGTGGTGTGGGTAAGCTTGTTGTATTTGCTTTTGATGTTACCCATACTGTCGTAAGTAATCGTGTAGATGTCACTAGCAGTCAGACGGTTGTTTAGGATGTTATAGATAGCATTGTCGTTTTGGTTGTTTCCTGCTGCATCGTAGCTAAAGTCGGTCACTGAGCCTGCCGAAGTGGCCTGTGTGAGTCTGCCTATGTTGTCGTAGGTGTAGTTGGTAGAAAATAATGAAGTTCTTGGGTTTATTGACATGAGTTATTTTAGCGCAGGTTTGCTTTGGGTCAGAAGTAAAGAGTTGTCGTTGTCACCCGACCCCCTATTCCTTGGGTTGTGTGACATAGTTTATTTTAGCGTGTTTTTCTTATGTTTCTATTTGACACAAGGTGTTATGTTTGTTTAAAAGTAGCCTGTCCCCTTTATTTTAGGTTTGCTTCGGGTCAGAAGTAAAGAGTTGTCGTTGTCACCCGACCCCTAAGTCTTACCCCTATTTTTTCACCGTACCCCTATTTTTGAGAGCGAGAGAAAGTAAGTGCTACTGCTTATAATCTCTTTCTAAAATCTCTTTCATAAGTTTGTCATTTTTCAGTTTTTTGTCAAGCTCAACTCGTTTTTTAAAAAGAGTTATAACTTTATCGCAATCTTTAATTTCTTTCAAAAGATTTAAACTTCTTTCTCTTTCCATAATAGCACCGGCTTCTATATAAATATCTTTAATTTTTTCATTGCTTATAAAATTATCTCTTGTATATGTTTCTGTGTAAAAATAAGTGCTAATGACAAACACTCCAAAGAAAAACAATATAGCAACTTTCCTTAGAGCTGAGTCATGAAATACTTTGAAAAGTCCTATATAAATTGAAGCGTATGCGACTGACAATAATATGGATGTACTCATATTATATACAATACGGTAATAATCAAATCTACTAAAAATAATAGTTGCTATTAAAATCAAAGCTATATTTGACACAAGATAATAATTTAACTCTTTTTTCTTTAATGTAACTCTTCCAATACTCCAAACAAAATAAACGCTTGCCAATACTATAGAGATAGCCGGAACCATATCAAACAAAATTTCGAAAGAAAAGTCATCTATTGTAAACAGATAAAAAACACCAAGAAAACTAGCAATAAAAACAGTACGAATCAAAACATCCATTTTCAAACCTTATTCATACGGACATGAGAGTCCGCATTGTTTATATATTTCGCATTCTTTTTTTTGCCTATCTCTAATCTTATCAATTAAATCTTTTGTTCTATCTTTTGCTTTATCACAAACAGGACCAAAATAGAATGGACATGGAGCTTGGTCAATCCCCATTTTTGCGGGATCTTTTTCTTTTTGATCATCAATAGAATCTTGAAGGTCACGACCTTTTTCATGTTTTTCTTTGTTGTATGTTGACTTCAACCCCCACGGATCCACCAAATTTACCGGACTATCCCAAACATACCTATAAAAGTTAAAATCTCCACTACCAAACCCAATCGGATCCTCACCCAAAAACCTCTCAAGTGATGGGTCATAATCCCCAACACTATCAAAACTAAGCCATTTCAGCCCTCTGAATGGTTATGGTTTTATTGTAGCGTAGAGTGGCTTAGGGGTGTGGGGTTTGGTTGTCGTTGTCGCCACTTCCTTTCATCTCTTTAATCTTTTCAATATCCTCAAAAAAAACAGAGATGTAATTATCAAAACCTTCATACATTAATTGTGTTTCTTTTTGGATTGCATTTGTTGATGCATAGCTATACATTTTATTTAGATCATTTAATGTAAAATCTTTATATAATATACATGAAAATATTTTTTCATTTTCCATTAATTTATCTGAATATTTAATTTCTTTTATTTCACTATCATATATTGATTTTTCTAGCTTGTTTATCAGTATTGAATTTATTATGTAAAGATATTTTGTTGCAAAGTTTTGTTTGTATTGGAGTATATTCAATTTCTTATTTATGCTGTTAATTAGTGCCTGTTTCTCTTTAGCGCATTTATTTATTTCATATAGTGGTTTATAATTAGTTTTATTTATTTTTGACATACTAAGCATAGACTTTTTATATTTTTTGCCCACTTCTGTATTATAAAACTTCATAAGTTGGGTATATTCAGACTCATTTAATTCCATAAAATTATGTGCATATAATTTTATATATTTTTCATTATGTGCCATTTTTTTTAGAGAAGTCTTATCTAGTCCTTGTTCCGCAAGTTTTATCAGAGTGTCAAAATGATAGGAAGAAAAAAAATCTCCTACAATGGAAACTTTTAAATAATCATAAAGTTGATCTTTTGAAATATCAGCAAAAGCTATATTGCTAGAATTAATAAAAAGTAATCCCATCACTATAATAAATTTAATAAAATTTATGTTTTTACTATACATTTACATCCACCATGGAGACACTATGTCTTTTCCTGTATCTCTCCACAAATCACGCCTGCACCTGTCTTCTGCTTCATGTTGGCAATCCCCGCAAATACTTTGAGCATATACATCACTTGGACATACATATTTTGCTCTCCTCATACATCTCTTAAATTTATCTTGGCTACTAAGGGCATCATCAATTGCATCATTGATTCCAGCACCTTTATCTATGGCACCCATGAAGTTTTTCAGTCCAAATGGATCACTAAAAATAATAGGACTATTCCCTACATACCGATAAAAATTAAAGTCCTTCGAGTCAAACCCAATCGGATCCTCACCCAAAAACCTCTCAAGTGATGGGTCATAATAACGGGCTCTGTAATAATAAAGCTCATCCGTATCCAACTCTCTACCTGTATAAGCATAAGGATTGTTCGTCTCAGTGGTCTTTGTGTGGTTTACTATGCT
>WFMY01000132.1 GCA_015488855.1 Helicobacteraceae bacterium | reverse complement strand
GGTAAGCTTGTTGTGTTTGCTTTTGATGTTACCCATACTGTCATAAGTAATCGTGTAGATGTCACTAGCAGTCAGACGGTTGTTTAAGATGTTATAGATAGCATTGTCGTTTTGGTTGTTTCCTGCTGCATCGTAGCTAAAGTCGGTCACTGAGCCTGCCGAAGTGGCTTGTGTGAGTCTGCCTATGTTGTCGTAGGTGTAGTTTGTGTTGTTCTTAGAGGTAATGAGTCCAGTTTTATCTTGGGTGTAGGTTAGGGTCTCATTGGCTGTTTGTATCTTTTTGATGTTGTAGATAGCATCGAAGGTATTGGCTTCGCTTGTACTATTTGAGTAATCAAGTTTTATTTGGATACTGACTTTTGGATTGTGTGACATAGGGTTATTCTAGCGTAGGTTTGCTTTGAGGTGGAAGTATAATAGCATTAGCATCACCCGACCCCTCTCTTTCGACCCCTCTCTTCTCAATAAGGCATTATAGTATACCCATATCATTTTGAATTTTTTTATAATTATTTAAAAAATATTTACTTGTTATATACGTATCTGTCTCCTCATATAAGGTCTTATTGATACCTAACTCATCATCAATTTCATATATCAATGCCATAGGATATGAGAGTAGTATTGGAGAATGTGTACTAATTATAAATTGAGAACCACTTTTTGTTAAATTATGCATAAGTACTAGCATAGCCATTTGTTTTTCAGGAGATAATGCAGACTCAGGCTCATCTAATATATATAGTCCATTATCTTGAAATCTATTTTGCATTAAAGAAAAAAAAGATTCACCATGCGATTGCTTATGTAAAGATCTTTTCCCATAATAATTTAGAATACCCGGTTTATTTTGTTCAAGTTCATCTATATTAGTAGCAAGATTATAAAAACTCTCAGCCCTTAGAAAAAAACCATTTTCTAGTTTTCTTGTACTACGAACAACTTTTAAATACTTATATAATTCAGAATGGGAGTTGTTCGTGTGAAAATTAAAATTTCTACTCCCTCCTTCTGGATTAAAACCTTGGCTAATGGCTAATGCTTCTATGAGTGTAGATTTACCGCTACCATTTTCACCTATAATAAAAGTCACATTAGAAGAAAAATCCAATGTTATTAAGTGTTTTATAGAGGGTACACTAAAAGGATACTTTGTAGTGTCAATTCTATTAGTATTTTTTAAAGAAATTGACATTATAAAGTTTTTTCTCATCATGTTTTACTTATTTTGATATTTGCTTTCAATATATTCATTAAATTTCTTCTTAATGTCTGGATACTCTTTAAATATTTCATCTTGTAAACTATTCATAATAGTATGATAAGAAGTAAAAATACCTTTATAAATTTTTCCGTCTATATCATCTCTATTTTTATCATCTTTTATTTTTTCACGCAAGTGTTCATCAAATAAAGAAAATAAAATTTCTTGTGCTTCATGACTCTTTTTTAATATCTTCATAGCAGTTTTTTTATTCATACTAATCCTATGCTGGAGAAATTGAAATTAAAACACCACCAACAAATACAAGAACAACTGTTCCAACTTTAATGGTAATATTTAAAGCTGTTTTACTTATTTCAAGTATTGTTCTCTTTATCTCATCCCAATTTAAACTATCATCATATTTATCTTCAACACATTTATTGTAGCATTTTCTATAGTCCCATTCTCCACCAGAGGAATTACATAATTCATCCTCTACACATCTCTTATGACATTCATTGTCAAAAGTATCAGAACCAGCTAAACCACGAGAATCATTAAAATTAACAGGTTTGTTTCCCACATATCGATAAAAGTTGGTGTCTCCCGAGCTAAACCCAATCGGATCCTCCCCCAAAAACCTCTCAAGTGATGGGTCATAATCCCCAACACCATCAAAACCAAGCTTCTAAATGGTTATGGTTTTATTGTAGCGTAGAGTGGTTTAAAGAGGTGTGGGATGGTGGGCAGTCATTGTCATCTATATTCCTAAATAGGCACTGGAAACGATATATAACATCAAGATAATAACCAACAAAGTAATCTTTTGAAATAAACTATAATTAATATTCAAGCCGCTTTTTCTTAAACTGTTAAACATATAATCTGATGAAAACATATATTGAACGAAAAAAATTGTTAATGTCATCATTAGGGCTTCAAAAAAAGATTGAGTTTCCCCCGAGTTAGTGGTGGGAGAATTTTGTGCCCCAAAAAAAACAATAAGAGTTACTAAAAATATAATAGTAAGTCTTGTTTTCTTAATTCGTGAATTGTTCACTTTATTCACACTCTGGTTTTTTATCACATTTAGGTGCCGAAGCATTTGAATAGTTACCTATGTTAACTATAGCATCACCGCCCAATCCTATTCCAATACCCATGGCGGTTTCTGAAGCTGCAACCCATCCTGCAAAAAAACCTCCAAGGGCTCCCAATGTAGTATTTCGTATAAATTCCCAACCGCCAGGTATTCGATCAAATTTATCTGTACAGGGATTCCAAAAAGACATGGCAGCTCCTGCTAAACCACCTGCAATGGCACCTGGAACTCCGAAATATCCATAAGGGTCAACTATGTTAGTTGAATTATTTTTAACATATCTATAAAAATTAAAGTCCCATGATACAAACCCAATCGGATCCTCACCCAAAAACCTCTCAAGTGATGGGTCATAATAACGGGCTCTGTAATAATAAAGCTCATCCGTATCCAACTCTCTACCTGTATAAGCATAAGGATTGTTCGTCTCAGTGGTCTTTGTGTGGTTTACTATGCT
>WFMY01000131.1 GCA_015488855.1 Helicobacteraceae bacterium | reverse complement strand
TTCTCTTTTGCCATAGCGACTAAACGAACATAAAACTCTTTTGTCACCGTTGCTGTAGTTGGATTGTGAGGGAAGTTCACTAAGACATATTTTGGTTTGGGAGAGTTTTCTTTAAATACACGCTCCAAATCTTCAAAAAATTTATCTTCATCTACTCTATAATCTTCATCAAACTCTATACCAAATTTCACAACACTTCCACCAGCTAAAATAAAACTATATTCGTGGATAGGGTAAGTAGGATCTGGAACTACTGCTAGATCACCAGGATTTGTTATAGCGTAAGTAAGATGTGCATACCCCTCTTTGCTTCCCATAGTAGCTACACACTCTGTCTGTGGATCAAGAGTACAGTTATATCTTCGTTCATACCAATCAGCGATAGCTTGGAGTAACTTTGGAATACCCTTAGATGTAGAATAACCATGCGTTTTCGTTTTTTGGGCTGATTCTACCAGCTTGGCTCGTATGTGTTCAGGAGTATCTCCATCAGGATTTCCCATAGAAAAATCTATAACATCATGACCAGCATGGCGCTGAGCCATTTTGATGTCATTTACTTCTGCAAAAACATATTTTGGAAGTCTCTCGACACGGTTAAACTTTATCTCATCAAACAAGAGCTACCCCTTTGTATAATTAATCTATGCAATTTTAGCGAAAAAAACTTAACGGGTGCCCTTTGGTGCTAGAAGGAGAAAGTTTTTTATATTTTTAAGTGTATAAATATCGGAAATCTTAATATACTCAGCACCCTCTGGTATCTCAAGATCGATATGCCTTGTTTTTTCATCTTTTTTTATAACTTTGAGAAGATGCAGAGAAGCATCAAAGTAGGTGATGTATGGGTACCAACTATTTCTTCTTGAACTTTGTATAGAGAGTTCTTTGACCTGTGAAACATCTAACCAGTATGCATAAAGTGAACGCTTTAACTCTATATTTTCATAACTCACTAAACTTGCAACATTTAAAAAACCTTCATGCATATCTACATTAAATGTCCACTCAGTTGGGGAATCCATCGTTACATCAATAATGGCTGAACCACTTTTGGCGAGTTGGGTTTGGAGTACCTGCGGGTCAGTTGCATATTCAGCCCTTAGAGATATTGACCAGGTAAAACCGTTCTCATCAAGTTTTGCCTCTCTTGTAACATACCTATAATAACCTATATTTCTAAGAGTATCACCCATAATCTTTACAAAAAAGAGAGGGTTGTCACTTGTTTTAAAATTGAGTATTAGCTCTTGAGGTTTTTTAAAGTAAAGGGACAAAAGACCATTTTCTTTGAGTGTTTCTACAACTTTGACAGCATCAACTCGACCCTTAGTCATAAAATCACTCTCTGGTGAAAATATTATCTTGATATAAGCTTTATTTTTTGCATAAACACTCTTTTCGAGAAGGGATTTGATCTTCATATCTAGCTTATCACTTGTAGAATTAACATCTACTAACTTAGCTGAAAAATCATCCCCATAAGTTAATGAGAAGAGGAAAAAAAAGAGGAAAAATATTTTTACCACTTCTCACCTTTGTTTAGTTGAGTAAATTCTGCTGAGCTTATTTTGCTTAATTTTCCATCTTCATATTCAAATCTAAGATTTCGCGAAGTCTGATACGAAATCAATTTACCATTAATATCAAAGTCAACATTTCCATGACCAAGAGTAAGTAACCAATGCCCATGTGGATCAAGGACAAGTTCATCCGTAAATGTTTTTTGCTTCTTCTGACCTGTATCAAGATTAATATATCCAACCCATAAAAGAGTCTTTGGAAGGATTTTAAATGTAGCCGACAATCTTTTTTCTTCTGCTTTTGCTGCCTCATCAAGCATTACTTGCTCTATTTTCGGCGCTATTGATGTCGTTGCTTTTTGTATATTTGTATTGTCCATTACGATATTTGATTTTTTAGTTTCTGCAAGAGGACTGAGGTTTGAAAAAATCACAAACATAAATATAGCTAGGGCTGCCAATATATAGAACTTTGCAAATCTCTTTTTTTTACTTTGGGGAACAAATAATTTTTGAGCGATAGTAAAATCTTGTGTATTTTCCTTAAAATATTCTAGACCCTTTTCTTTTAATCTACCGAGCTTTATCCCATACTCTCTCTCAACTATTGAGATAAATCCAACAAACTGAATCTTATTCATATTGGTAAAATCAGCATCTACCAATCCTCTAGCATGCTCTTTTGGTATATGTGTATCTTCATGAAGTGCTTGTGCGCCTATCTCTTGTAACTTTTCATACCCATCTATGTTTTCAATCATTTCTACCCTCTCAACCTATCCATTAGAATTGCTCCAGCTACACTTACATTTAAACTATCAAATTGATGCACCATCTCTATACTGAGTATTTCATCAAGTTTAGAACTCACCCGTGAGGTCAAGCCTTCCCCCTCACTCCCTAAAAAAAGTGCTTTTTTTGAGCTAATACTTACTTCACGAATGTCAGTCCCACCCATATCTGCTCCATACGCAGTAAAACCTGATGTTTTAAGGTCATTTAAAACTGTATGGATATTTTGCTCTATTGCAAAAGGGATATCAAAAAGTGCACCCGTACTTGTTCTTACCACAGCTTCAAGTGGAAGATTTTTTATTCCACATGCAACTATAGCATCAACTCCTAGGGCATATGCTGTTCTTACTATTGCTCCGATATTGCCTACATCAGTTAACGATGATAACACTAAAACAAAATCATAACCCAAAAACTCTTTATAATTTTGCAGTTGTATCTCATCTACTTCAGCTAAAAAACCTTGGTGTGATGCACCCTTGCACATACTTTGAGCAGCATTAGGAGGAATTCGTTTTACCTCAAAATCCATCTTCATAAAACGAGAATATTCTTTTTTATCTAGCTCTTTTGCAAGATACAAAGTCTTAATCTTCTCAGGAAAATTCTCAATAATAAAATAGATTGGTTGTTTTGCATAAATTAACATACTAGAGATTTTAGCAAAATAACTAAAATTTATTCTTAAAATGCTATTAATATTAAATTTATACTTCGAGTAATCTGTTATAACAACTTTTAGTGTTTTCACCTGTTATTTTGCATATCAATTTAGCTTTAGCTTTAAGAGGAAGATCAAGTTCTAGTATATCTCGCTCTGATACGGCACTAATATTACGAACAGCTTGGGCTTCTAAAACAATTACCCATTCTCCTCGAATATTTCCTTGAAGCATTTTCAGAGCATCACTAGGTATCGCATGAATATATTTTTGGTATTTTTTTGTTAATTCTTTTGCTAAAAATATCTCTTTTTGAGGAACTAAAGCATCTAACTCCATTAAAAGTTTTTCCAGACGATGCGGAGATTCGTAAAGTATAGTAGTATAACCACTTCCCAAAGCGTTATTTAAAGAGTATTCTCGATCTTTACCTTTATGTGGCAAAAATCCCCAAAAGAGCATCTGTGTTTGTATGTATCCACTTGCTACAAAAGCAGTAAGCACTGCATTTGCACCGGGGAGGACATCATAAGAGATACTATTATCTATGCAGTATCGCACAAGTATCTGACCAGGGTCACTGACCCCAGCCATCCCTGCATCACTCACATAAACAATATTTTGCTCAAAAAAAGAGGGTTGTAGTTTCAGAACAAAAGATTTTTCATTATGTGAATGCACAGAGATAAATTCTTGGTTTTGTTTAAAGTTTGTATTATATCGTTCTTTTATGATGTGAAGGAGTTTTTTTGTAACGCGAGTATCTTCGCAAAGAAGGATATCAGCTTCGCTTAGAGCATCAATAGCTCGAAGCGACATATCGCCAATATTTCCAATCGGAGTTGGAACTAAAGTGAGCACAAAGGCTACTTGGTACTATTTTTTAGCGTAACGAGCGTTAAACTTCTCGATTCTACCAGCAGTATCTACCATTCTCTCAGAACCAGTAAAAAATGGGTGACACTCATTACAGATATCTATTTGCATAGTATCTTTTTGAGATTTTGTCTCAAAGCTATTTCCACATGCACATGTAACTGTACAGGTAACTAAGTTAGGGTGAATATCTTTTTTCATTCTTTTGCCTTTTGACATGCGATTTGTATACGCATATCTATATATTTTTTTATTCCGTATGGGTGCGGAATCTTAGAAACGAAATTATATCTAAAGTATCCTTAAATTATAAGCAAACGGAGCATATAAAACTAATACGCTAAATCATGTAACTCTTTAAAGAGGTAAGCCTCAACTATATCTTCAATATAGCGCTGAGTATGGGCAACCAATACTATCATACTTAACTCCATAAAAGGCCATACATATTCGTTATCATCACCTACAACAACACCCTCACTAAATGCCTCAAATCCATCGCTTGTTAAAGCAAATTTTACTTCAATGAGCTTACCTTCTTGTATTTGTAGTTGTCCCCAAACTTTGACATCATTTATCTTAGTGAGTTTCCCCTCTTGAGCATCTTCTTTATCCATTGGTACTATGAGATACATCTCCTTAGTCTACTTTTGTTAAGTCTAATGCAAGTGCATCATTATCCATAATGTCTATATCTTTTCTTAAAACTTCTCGTGCTATATCTTGTGCATCACTCAGTGAGTGCATCTTGTATGTACCACACTGATATACATTTAGCTCTGGGATGTCTGACTGACTTTTCACCTCAATAACATCTTTCATGGAACTTGCCCAAGCCTCTGCAACTTTTTCTTCTGAGGGTGCACCAAGGAGTGACATGTAAAAACCAGTTCTACAACCCATTGGGGAAATATCTATAATCTCTGCATCTTTAGAGTTGAGATGCTCTCGCATGAAACCCGCAAAAAGATGCTCTAAAGTGTGAATACCCTCAGAAGACAAAATATCTTCATTTGGTCTCACAAAACGCAAGTCAAACACTGTAATATCATCCCCAGATGGGCTTTTCATACTTTTTGCTTTACGCACAGCTGGTGCTGGCATGATGGTGTGGTCTACTGTAAATGAATCTAGTAATGGCATAATTTTTTTCCTTAATTTTATAATTGATAGTATTTTATCGTAATAATTTGATTGTTTGTTTAAGTTGTAGGGGTAGATTCTGCATCAAGTTCAGAATGACGCTTAGTTTTAAAGTAATATATACAATAAATGCAAGCTTTTAGATTTGGTGTAGATTGTGTTTATCTCAGACTAAGGCTAGGCTATCAGCCTGCCGTGTCTGAGATGGACGCAAGATGCGCCGAAGCTAGAAGCTTAACTATACTTTTGCTTCTTCTCGGCGTTGTAGATATGCCCAGTTTTCATCTACTCTCTCTTGCCACTCTTTGATTAAGTATTTATACTGATCTTTAAAGAGGTGTTTAAAACGCCCTTGAGCTGCTAAATACTCTTCAACAGGGACTACATTTTTAGGTCTATAAGTGATATTGTATTGGCGACCATCAATAATCTCATAGAGTGGAAATACTAATGTATCAGTAGCTAAATCAGATATATGCATAGTATCTTTAGGGTCAAATTTCCACTCAGTTGTACAAGGCGAAACTGCATTGATAAATACTGCTCCCTCAGTTGCAAAACCTTTTTGGATTTTTTTTACCATGTCTTTCCATTTGTTTGGAGCTACTTGTGCCGCATAAGGGATATGGTGAGCACCCATGATGCCCATCATATCTTTTTTATTTATTTTTTCACCATAAGAGATTGAACCAGCAGGAGTCGTTGTAGCTGATGAACCAATAGGGGTAGAGCTTGAACGCTGTCCACCTGTATTTGCATAGACTTCATTGTCCAGAACTACATACATCATATCATGGTTTCTTTCCATACAACCAGAAATCCACTGGAAACCAATATCATAAGATGCACCATCCCCACCAAAAGCTACAAACTTAGGGGTACGATCTGGTTGCTTGAGACGACCTTTAGTTTTAAGCGCTTTATACATTGTTTCAGCACCTGCAACAGCAGTTGAACCATTTTCAAAACCTATATGTATCCAAGAAGCATCCCAAGATGTATATGGATAAACAGCTGTACAAACTTCAAGACAACCTGTAGAAGCTGCAAGAACTAGATCATCGTTCGTAGCATTCAATACTTCACGAACAATGATGGAGTGAGCACAACCAGGACAAAGAAGGTTTGCACCCTCAAATCTATCTGCGGATGTTGAAAACTCTTTTAAGTTTTTTATTTTTTTCATTTCACTCATACTAATTTCCTATAAATAAGCTAGTTTCGGTCCACGAACACCGATAAACTGCTGTAATGGAGTTGTAACTTTACCAGCTTTAACATTTGTGTCAAGCTCATTGTAAAGTTCAACTAAGTGTGCTTTTGTTAAATCACGACCACCTAAACCATAGATATAACCACTAATAAGTGGAGAGTTGTCTGCGCTATACATCGCAGTTGTTACTTCGTTGAACATTGCACCAGCTGCACCATTTGGAGATGAACGATCGAGGATTGCTACTGCTTTTACATCTTTGAGCGCTGCTTGAACCTGTACAAATGGAAAAGGACGGATAACACGAAGACCAACAACACCAGCTTTAACACCCTTAGTTCTCATCTCTTTTGCAACTTCACGAGCAGTCTCTACAGATGTTCCAAGACAAAATACTGCTACATCTGCATCTTGCATATCATAAGTTTCAACTTGAGAGTATTTACGACCTGTGAGTTTTTCAAAATCAGCAAACACTGCATCAATTTTAGGACTAGCTTTTGTCATAAGATCATTATGTTGACGAGCCTTATGTTCAAAGTGCCAATCCTCTTCAGTCTGTACACCATGCGTTACAGGATGTTCAAAATCGAGCATATCGTTCATTGGCTTATATGTACCAACAAACCCGAATGCTGTATCATCATCCATAGTTGTAACACCTTGGGCTGTGTGAGATGTCATAAATCCATCTTGATTCACAATCGCTGGGAGTCTAATATCATGATCTTCACTTACTTTAAAAGCAATAAAGTTCAAATCATAAGCCTCTTGTGGGTTAAATGCATCAAACTGAATCCAACCACTATCGCGTACCATATACATATCTGAGTGATCACCATTTACATTAAGCGGTGATGCGAGTGCACGGTTTACAAGGTTTAAAACGATTGGCAAACGCATACCAGAAGCTTGGTAAAGTGTTTCGGACATAAGAGCTAAACCTTGTGAAGATGTAGCAGTTGCAACGCGACCACCAGCAGCAGCTGCACCTATACATCCAGACATCGCTGCATGTTCAGACTCAACCATTATAAATTCACCCTCAACGAAGTTGTCAGACTTGAATTTTGCATAACCCTCAACAATAGCAGTTGATGGCGTAATAGGATATGCAGACACTACATCTACTTGACACTGTCTCAGTGCCTGAGCAGCTGCAAAGTTACCATCCCATACTTCAATATCTCTTAATTTCATTTTATCAAATGCCATTACTATTTCTCCTCATCTTTACTAGGCCACTGAGCTATCTCAGTCTCTTCATCTGTATGTTCATCAAACATTAAAAGTGATTTTGGATTTGTAGGACAAACCTCTACACATATACCACAACCTTTACAGTGATCCATATCTATACCTACAAGTTTTTTATCTCTTGAAACAATAGAAACATCTGGGCAATAGACCCAACAAAACTGACAATCTATACAGTAGTCTTTATTAAATACTGGCTTAATTAGTCTCCAATCAGCTACACTAGCTGAAAATGAACTATTTTCTGAGTAAGCACGATCTTCTTGTCTAGTTCCTGCGATATTATCAATACCACCATCGAAAGTGCGAAGCATTGCTCCGATTTCAAATTCATCCCATCCTTTGTTTGTCATCATAATCCCCTATTTAACTTCATCGTATGCACGTTGAATTGCAAGCATATTTCCATCAATAATTTTTTGTGGTAATTTGCCAAGGACTCTTTGCATTGATGTTTTAAAGAAATCCATTTCATACATTCCAGATATTTTCATAAATGCACCAAGCATTGGCGTATTTGGAATAGCACGACCAATAGTCTCTTTAGCAATTGTTATACAATCTACTGTATATACTTCTTTACCTTCAAGTTTTGGTTGAGCTTTTTTAAGTTCATCTGTACTTAGGTGTGTAGTAATAATATATTTAGTATTTTCTTTATGATTTACAGTTATATCACTAGTGTACACTAAAGCTGGATCGATTACAAATACATAATCTGGTTCCATATATTTTTCATGATTCATAATAGCTTTATCATCAACACGGTTATATGCAGTCATTGCAGCTCCACGCTTTGCAGATCCATAAAATGCAAAAGCTTGTACTTGTTTACCAGTTGTAGAAATAACATCTGCCAATCCTTTAGCACCTGTCACTGCACCCTGTCCGGCACGACTATGCCATCTAATTTCTAGCATAAATTCTCCTTAAATTATTACAAGAATAATCTCTAATTATTTTGTGTATTTTAGGCTAGTTGCTCTTAAATTTAGCTTGGACAACCTACACTTGATGTATTTTAGAAGTTTTTTTAATTTTTAGTATCTTTTATATGCAAAATTACTTCTAAAATACCATTAAATATAACGGATAAAAATAGTTAAAACCAATTCGTTGTCCTATTTATTACACTTAAATCCTCTTCTAACGAATCTTCCCATCCACAACACCAAAGAAACCCCTTGTGTGTGGAAATACTAGAGGTTTGTTGTGGGAAGATTCGATGCAAGAAGTCTATTATTTTCGTTACCTGTAATGTTGTAAATCCAAATTACAAAATGTAATTTATCTGTAATTTTTATGTAATAAAATCACTATAGACTTCTCCAATCACAAGGAGATTTTATGATAGATATACAAAAAGAGATATTTCTAAAGTATCCAAAATTAGAAAAAAACAAGCTCATTAAGGCTTCACTCTCAAAATTTACAAAGTCGATTATACACGAAGACACAATCAATGACTTTTTAAATGAAAATGCTCACCTCAGTGGTTTTGAGTTTGTTGATGCTGCCCTAGAGCATCTCAATGTAGATATGGTGATCTCAGATAATGAACTCGAAAACATCCCCTCTTTTGGAAGAGTTGTTATCATCTCAAACCATCCACTTGGTTCGCTTGATGGCTTTATGCTCCTCAAGCTCATAGGAAAGATCAGAGATGATGTTAAGATCATTGCCAATGACTTTTTAGTACAGTTCAACTCTATGGAATCTCTTTTTATCATGGTAAATAACTTTAAAGAGAGACAGAGTAAAGCATCGATCTCAAACATCTACAAAGCTCTTAACAACGAAGAAGCCATCATCATCTTTCCAGCAGGAGAGGTCTCAAGGATGACTCCAAAAGGTGTCCGTGATGGTAGATGGCAAAAAAGTTTTTTAAAGTTTGCCAAAAATACCCAAAGTCCTATTTTACCAATACACATCGATGCTAAAAACTCAAAAACATTTTATTCGCTCTCTGCCATCAACAAAAAAGCCTCCACCCTTTTACTCTCCCATGAGATGTTCAAACAACAAAACAAGAGCATCAAGATCAAGATAGGAGAGCTTATACCAGCTGACAATATAGCCCAACATTGGCTCAACAAAGAGACCATAGTTGAACTTTACAAAAAACATCTCTACGCTCTTAAAAAAGGTAAGTCACTCTTTAGAACTCAAAAAGCTATCGCCCATCCAGAGGATCCTAGAAAGATAAAAAAAGAGCTCAAGAATTCTGAACTTTTAGGAGAAACAAAAGATGGCAAGATCATCTATCTCTACTCAAATACAAAAGAATCTTTTGTCCTTAAAGAGATAGGCAGACTTCGCGAGGTCGCTTTTAGAAAAGTTGGGGAGGGAGCTAACAAACGCCGTGACCTAGATAAATATGATAAATACTACAAACATATCGTTCTTTGGGATGAAAATGACTTAGAGATAGTGGGTTCATACCGCATAGGTGAATGTCAGGATATCGTAGATGAGTACGGCATCAATGGACTCTACACCTCTACACTTTTTGATTTTTCTAAAAAGTTTCAAGGCAAACTTGGTGAGTCTATAGAGATGGGAAGAAGTTTTGTCCAGCCAAAATACTGGGGCTCACGAGCACTTGATTATTTATGGTATGGCATCGGTGCCTACCTCAACAAAAACCCTCACATCCGCTATATGTATGGAGGGGTTTCACTGAGTGCATCCTACCCTAAAGTTGCAAAAGATATCATCTTTAATTTTTTTGATCTCTACTATGGTGATGCAAACAATCTTGTCCTCTCAAGGCTTCCTTATGACTTCAAATCTGATAAAGATTTAGTCCGTATGCTTGATGAAATGTTTACAACACAAAACTACAAAGAGGACTTTAAAACACTCAAAACCTTAATGAAAAACTTTGATACCTCTGTCCCTGCACTCTACAAACAGTACAGTGAACTCTGTGAAGAGGGTGGCATCAAGTTTTGTGCATACAACATTGATGAAGATTTTACCTCATGTGTCGATAGTTTCATCGTTGTAGATTCTCACAAGATGAAAGACTTACAAAGAAAACGCTACATAGAATCGCATAACAAATATGCTGAACCTAACGAGGTAGCGTAACCAGTATCTCAGAGCCATGCCCTAAGCCCTCACTCTTTAAAATGAGATCTCCCTGTAAAAGATGTGCAAGTTTTTTACTGAGGGAGAGTCCTAAACCTGTCCCTTTATGTTTCTTTTGCATCACATTTTCAACTTGGGTAAAGTCCTTAAAAAGCTTCTCTAAATCCTCTTTAGCTATCCCTATCCCTGTATCTTTTATCCGTATCTCTATCTCTTGTTCTTTTTGAATGAGAGAGATATCAATCCCACCAGTCTGTGTAAATTTTATAGCATTTGAGAGCATATTGATCACGATCTGCTTGAGGAGTTTTGCATCACTTTTGATCTGTATCTCCTGTGCATCATCAGTATCAAGATGAAAAGCCAAAGCTTTTTGCTCCGCCAAAGGTTCTAACATGGCATAGATATCTTGAAGTAGCGAGACAATATTCATCTTCTCTAAGTGAGCCTCCATCTTGCCAGCTTCTATCTTGGCAATATCGAGGATACCGTTGATCATCTCTAAGAGATACTGCGCAGAGTTTTCAATGTTGCCAATCATCTCATTTTGTTCTTCGTTAAGCTCTTCATAGACAAGGATATACTGGGTAAAACCTATGATAGCGTTGAGAGGTGTGCGTAATTCATGGGACATATTTGAGATAAATGCTGATTTTGCACGCGAGGCTTGCATCGTTTTTTCTACCAGTCTGATACGCTCCAACTGAAGCACTATCATCGAAACGATGGAGCGATAAAATTTTTCTTCATTTTTATCATCCATTTTATCTACATCTATCTCAATACTCCCAAAACAGACTTTCTCATCATTTTCAAAATCATCTACAAAAAGGGCTATCGCATTGTGTGTCTCTAAGCGATTTTTAGTAAAGTTTAACTTTTGCCCATGTGTAAGTTTTTGCATCTCTTGTATGGAAGTGTTGATACATTCATCTTCATCTTTTGTTTGGATAATTGTGTTAAAGATCTCTGTTAATTCTATCAAGCGTTTTAAGCGTAATCTATTTTCCTCTTCCAGAGTTAGAAGTGCTTTGTTTGTAGTGTCTAAGAGTTCATTAAACGCGTAAGAAAGTCTCCCTATCTCATCTTCTGAGTCAATCATAACCTTCGTTGTATAATCCTTTGTTTTTGTGATAGATTCTGCAGAGGAGGTAAGTTCTAAAAGGGGTCTAATGATATTTTTACTACTTATAATCCCAATCACAACTATGATGATGAGTGCTACAGGAATGATATAAAGCATGACATGGAGTAAGTCATATAAAAAACCGAGCGCTATAGTTTTGTCAACCGCATAGACAACATACCACTCCTCTAAAGGTTGTGAGAGCTTTTTGTAATTGAGCAGATGCTCTTGAAGTATTTCACTTGAAAAATCTTTTGTCACATCTAGACTAAAATTTTCCTGATCTCCAATAAAAACCTTACTTTTCTCACTCCAAATACTTGTATGAATCCCCTCTCTATGGACTAAATAACGATTGAGATTTTCCAGGTTGTATTGCATTACTAAGTAACCTAAGCCTTTGGCTTTGTCAAAACTTGCAAAAATCTTACTGAAGATATACAACTTATTTTTTCTTACAAAATATTTGTCTCCATTAGTAAGGTTATCCATATAAGAAAAGTGTTTTTCTAAAAAAGATCTCTCTGAGGAGGAGATGAAACTTCCCTTATCATCAAGAACAAAAAGCGATACATCAAGAGCGATATCCTCTCTTTTTTGTATCAATAATCTTGCGATTCTTTTATCTATATCATCAGAAATGAGATCATCCATCACATCAAGCTGTGAGATAAACTTCAACTCCTTTTCTAAAGAAAGGATGTGATTGTTCACATTATCTACTATCTTTTGGAGTTCAATAGACTGTTCATCCATAAGTCTTTGGGTAATTGTCTCTTCACCCCAATAGATAATATAAAGATAAAATATAAAAAAAGGAAGAAACCCTACTACTATAAAAGCAAGCAATAGCCTGTTATACAGGGTACGATTAAAAAACTTTGTTATCATCTAAACCTCTTCACTTAAACTTTTTCTTATCTCTACAATAGCATCTAGGTTTTTGATAAACTTTTCAACAACATAAGGGTCAAAATGTGAGCCAGCATCTTTTTGTAAAATTCCAAGAGTAGTCTCAAGGGTAAAAGGTTCTTTATAGGGTCGTCTGCTCATAAGTGCATCAAAAACATCTACAACAGCAACTATCCGTGCAACTAAAGGTATCTCCTCTCCAACTAGTCCATTTGGGTATCCACTGCCATCATATTTTTCATGATGGTAGTAGGCGATTTGTGATGCAAATTTTAAAAGAGGTGTTTGTTTTATGGATAAGATATTGTAACCTATCTCGGCATGTGTTTTCATAATACTAAACTCCGCCTCACTTAACTTAGCATTTTTTAGCAAGATGGCATCTTCGATACCTATTTTACCTATGTCATGCATAGGTGCACTGAGTCGGATGAGTTCTACCTGCTGTGCATCCATCCCAAAATCTTTTGCTAAAAGTGCAGAGATCTCTCCCACTCGCAGTGTATGCATCGAGGTTTCATTGTCTCTGTACTCTCCAACCTTCGCTAAGATACCGACAATATCTTTTTCAGATTTCTCTACCTCTAGGAGTGCCTCTTGAAGCTTAAGTGTTTTTTCGTTGACCTTTTCTTTGAGATAGGTTTCGTTATCTTTTGACATCTTATAAAACGCACGAAGTTTATTGGCATTGTGTACTCTGAGCTTAAACTCTGTTAGGTCATAAGGTTTTGTTAGGTACTCATTTGCACCAAGCTTTAGAGCCTTTAAGATTGCATTTTTGTCAGACAAAGCTGAAAGTACAATCAACGGTATAGAAGAGAGTTTTTCATCTTTTTTGATAATATTCGTTGCTTCATATCCATCCATATTGGGCATCATAAGATCCATCAGAATGATCTCAATATCATATATTTTTAACTTCTCTAATGCATCTAAACCATCAATTGCTTCTATGGGTTCAAAACCCTCTTTTATCAAGATCTTTGAAGCAACTTTTCTATTCATCACCTCATCATCTACTATTAGTACCTGTGTCATTGATCCTCCCATTTATACAATATTTTAAACTCTTTGTTTACCTCATTTAGAGGCACATACCCTATGGAACCATCTATCTTTTTAACAAAAGAGAGCACACTGTTAAAAGAGTTCATTGTCAAAGGGGGACGATGTCCCAAGTAATGCTCTTTCGTCCAAAAGGATTTAAGACGATTTCGTGACATCCCTAAGATAGTATGCTCAAAGGATTTGCGTACCTTGTTTGTTGGGGACAGATTGATAGGAACTAAAACTGTATTTCCTGACATTTTTTGTTTTTTCAAAAATATCATTTTAACTTTAGCTTTACTTAAAAAGGAGAGAGGAGAGTTGAGTTTTGTAACAACAGCAAACTCTTGCGCATGAAGAAAAAAACTAAGAAAAAAAAGGAGCAGTATCTTTTTAATCAAAACATCACCGAAAATGAAAAAAGCACTTTATCTTTTTCCTTGTCCACATGGATTTGATACTCCGCTTTAAACGCCATAGGAAATACAGGTCTGTATGTATATCCTAAAATAACAAATTGATCTTTTTTTTTACCTAACAAAATATTCGATGAGTAACTCTCAAACCGTATCACAGGAAGATGTTGCTCTGTAATCCTATAAAGCCCCTGAATATATCCAGAGTAAGGGACTAGTAACCCATTTTTATCAAACTGTGTTCCAAGTTCACCCATGATCTTATAATCATCATTATCGTACTTCAAAGAAGCTAACCAATAATAGATATCCGTAGATGGTAGAACCTTCTTTTTAGTATGAAAGTACCCACCATTGAGTTTAAGGCTTAAATCATTTTTACTATAGGTCATCCCAATACCATAATGTTTATCAATATGGAAATTATTGTATGCATCATCAAAATCATTATTATTTTGAGCTAAAAAATCCACTTTCACCTCATAATCATTAAAAAGCAAATATGAAAAATCAATCCCTGTAGTGTATTTTGGATAGATCATTGAACTAGAAAGAGGGCTTGAGGTTGTAGCTCTTAAAACATTGATGGGCATGAGATTCCAGTACCCAATAGGGGAGTTGTATTTACCCACTCTTAAAACTAAGTTTTCATCATAATTATAGTCAAGATACAGTCTTTCTATACGAAGTTTCTTATGTGTCTGAGTACTTGTATTTCTATCACTCCATTTTTTTACATAGAACTCTTTATACTCCAACTCACTCATATAAGAGAACTTCTTAAAAGAGCCATACGCCAAAAATGCTATATCATCAACTCGAAACCGATTTTCATTAGTCTCTGCAATAGAGCGATAATCTGTTGAGAAGTATCCCCCAAGATAAAGAGGTAAACTACCAACTTTTTTTCCCCCACCAAGAGTGTAAGGGTTTACTTGCTTATCTTCTTGTGCAAATATTAAACTCATAAATAACAATAATAATACTGTTATTTTCAAATTTTTCTCCTTGTTAAAGCATAAACCTCTAAAGCATTTATATCTAAATCTTTAAAGTTTTTAAATAAAATATCACCCTCTTCTACAACAGCTACTATAGCTATATTATATTTTTTTGCAAGAGAGCCTAGTTCTTCTGAGGGAGCATTGAACACTATCGTGGCTACTGCATCTAAGAGAGTCCCCTCCAAACCATCTTTTACGATGGTGACACTACTGTAGTAATGGTTCTGTTTTGCGGTTGTCCTATCAAGGATATGATGATTTTTTTTTGTACCGATATAACGCTCATAATCTCCACTTGTTGAGAGAGACAAGCTAGACTTGTTTGTTTTTATCACTGCTAGATTTTGCTTCGAGTAGGGATCTTGTATAGCTATATTGTACTCTTTACCAACAACGCAGATCTCCCCTCCAACATTCACAAGCACTTTTGTAGCACCTTTTTTTTGTAAAAACAGTATTATTTTTTGGGCAATATAGCCCTTGCCTATCCCACCAAGATCAAGCTTCATCCCTTGCTTTTTGAGATAAACTTCATTTTGGGTAATGCTTAGATCTCTATAATCTACAAGTTTTTTTACCTTTGTAAGTTCTTTTTGCGTTGGAATTTTTGCTTCTTTTTTACCAAAACCATAACTGCCCTGAGTTAAAACACCTATGGTTGGATCAAAAACACCCCCTGAGAGTTCTGCCATCTTCAAAGATTCTTCAAAGATCTCGATCTCATCCCTACTGCAAGCAACAGCCTTGATCCCAGCATT
This sequence comes from Helicobacteraceae bacterium, assembly GCA_015488855.1. Taxonomy (GTDB): domain Bacteria; phylum Campylobacterota; class Campylobacteria; order Campylobacterales; family Sulfurimonadaceae; genus Sulfurimonas. The sequence continues at coordinate 2,494 of WFMY01000131.1, read as the reverse complement.
TTGATTGATCTTAGCAAGCAAAGAGTCTTCTTTATAAGCAGAATACTTTGCTTCAAATGCTTGAGCTATATCTAAGGCTTCAAAGAGAATTTTTTTCGATAGATTTGCTTCGATGATAAGCTCCGTGCTCATCACTTTTGCTTTGAGTCCGTTCTCAAAAAAAGACATTTTAGTAACTAAACTCATATGAAAGAGTGGTAAAAAGAGCATTCATACTCTTGACCCCGTACCAACTTTTCATATATGCATTGTTTGTAGTTTTATAAAAATCAATACTCGCAGTCACTTTATCTCCACCTTTTATCTTATATATAAAAGGGATACCTATAGTATATGAATCAAAGGCACTCATCCTATAATCTATAGCAAAATAGGTATCATTAGCACTATAATCCCCTATCCCTTTTATAAAATTTGATTTTGTTTGTGTATAGTAGCGTAATTGGAGTCCAGATGTAAACTTTGAACTAAAATCATGATACTCCTGAACGCGAAAAGTATGTGACGATATACCCCAATCATCTGTATAATATCTATATGAAAAGTTCATAGAGTTTTCTTCATTTAAAAGGTATACACCTTTAAATGCAAAAGCTTCTCCTGTTCTTTTGTTGGGATAGTTTTCAAACTTAGCGATATCAGCTTGCAATACATAATGATATGGTGAGGCAAGAAAACCTGTACTATACAGATAAGAAAACACTCCTTGGATTGAAAATCTTGGTGTAATTAATTGATTGAGTGAAAAATCTATCTTTCTCTCCTCTCTCTTATTTGTTGGCAAAGCTCTCTTAAATATAGGGACCCACTTATCAAACGATTGAGAAATACCTATGCCAAGTGCTGTATTTTGCTCATTGAGTTGTCTTACATAGTTTACAAAAACAGATCTACCCTCATAATCATTTTCTGTTGAATAATATCCACCAAAACTAAGTGTATTGTCACCATCATCATAAGTAGCTAACATCGTTGGAGCATAGCGAACATCATTAAAAGGATTTTGCTTATTTGATGCACCCGTTACTGTATCTACATGTGTGACATTGGCACCATTTCTAATACTTGCCGCGGTGATAGCATCTACGCGCATCTTAAAACCCAACATCCATCGATGTGAAATTTTTTTAAAGAGTGAAAATGTAGGTGAATAAACATTTATATCTGCATTGTCACTATATGAATCGACACCAAAACTCATACTATCTTTAAGATTTGAAGCAAAGCTTGTGACTTCAAAGACTATTAAAGACAAAATCGTAAGGAAAAAATATCCTATCTGCATCCACAACCACCTTGAAATGAGCTGTTGCCACCAGCACTAGCTTCACGAATAAGAAAAACATGACCCTCTTGTTCACTTTGCTCAGCTATTGGAGAAAGACTCATCTTTTCTTGTGCAAAATACTCTTTTTCATAAGGCATGACACGAACAAGTTTCTGCGAACAAGCACTCATGTATAGAGCTATCAAGACTATTATTATTGTTTTCATCTTTAGCTTCCTAATAAAACTTTGATTTTTTCTTTTAACTCTTTCATTGCTTGTTCATCCAAACTTCCCACATAAACTTTAACAATTTTTCCATCTTTATCTATAAGAAAAGAAGAAGGCATCCCCGGGCACCTATATGTTTTTGGCAACTTCTTATCTCCATCATAAAGAGATGTTAAAATTTTTTCTTTATCGACCTCTGCTAAAAAATCAAGAGCCCCCTGCATCTCATTGTCTATGCTCGAGAGTACTATCTCAAACTTTTTTTTTGGATACTCTTTTTGCAACTTCACAAAAAGAGGCATCTCTTCTTGACACCCACTACACCAACTTGCCCACAAATTGAGTAAAATAACTCTCCCATGTAAACTCTTACTCTTGACAAAACGAGTTTGATCATAAAGACTTGGAAGATTAAACTCCACCGCTTTATCTCCAACTCTTGGGGCTCCAAAGAGAGCAACTGATACTAAAACTATACTTATTAACTTTTTCATTTTCTTTCCTTATTTACAAAGTGTTACTGCTGATGATTTCACATAGAGTGGATATGCCCTTGAAGTTGCCTGTGTTGAGTGACAAGCGTTGCAAGAGAGTTGGTTTGAATAATCTACAGGGTTATTAATATCATAGGGTTGTGCGGAAAATTTATGTAAATATTTGTCTGCGAGCACTTGACCAGTTGGCGTTGCCAACTCTATGTAATAACCTCCTGAGCTTATAATCCCAAGTTTTCGTTGCAAGATAAAAAGGTTTCCTTTTCCGTTGTAGCCTTTTGATGCAGCATCTTTGTATGTAGTTGAACTATAGATAAGATTATTATAATTTGTTCCATCATAAAAATTGACAACTATCTCCCCTCCACAAACATTGTTTAAATCATCTTCATTAGTGACGCTACTATCCTTATAAAGTGTCCCTGCTACAAGTAAGTGTTCTTCTGACTTTAGCTCCACATTGTGACACGCTAAACAGTCTCTTCCTTGAAAATGCCAGCCCG
>WFMY01000130.1 GCA_015488855.1 Helicobacteraceae bacterium | reverse complement strand
AGAACAGGCGGAAGAAGATGCCTTTTTTAACGACGACGATGATTTTTAAATATGATTTGAGTTTGGACATTGGATTGAAGCAAGCGTAGGGTGGGTTGCACCCACCATGTAGGGAAAAGTGTATAAGGTCAATGTTTTGCCGTAAGGGCTACTAAATCATAGATAAAAGTACATTTTCCAGTTTTGTCTAAATAACGGCTATTTTTCAGGCTAAAATGACATTAGAAAGAGTTATAAAAATGTAAAATCCTGTAAAAATATATAACAAAACAGTGTAGCTGATAAATTACCGCTAGGTAATTTATCAGCTATTTTTAGTCGTTAACTTTCCACAAAAACTTTTTAGCCTTGACAAATAAGATATAATTTAAGTATACTTTTTATACCAAAAGAGGTTTTCTATGAAATTTGAATATGATGACAATAAAAGTAAAATTAACAAAGAAAAACATGGAATTGATTTTGTTGAAGCTCAAAACTTATGGCAAAATGAAAATGCACTTGTTGTTCCAGCCAATATTGTTGATGATGAAATTCGATATGCCCTTATTTCAATATTCAAAAGTAAATGTTATGTAGCAATTTTTACTCTTAGAAATGAAATTCACCGAATCATTAGTGTTCGAAGATGTAGAAAAAATGAGGAAAGAAATTATGAAAACAATAACAGCTAAAGAATTTGATGAAAAGTTTGATAAGGGTGAAGACATTGCAGAATATCTGGATTTTTCCACCGCTATAAGATTAAAAGATGTCAAAAAGTTAAAAACTGAAACTAAAAAAGTGAATGTTGATTTTCCTGAATGGATAATAGAATCTTTAGACAAAGAAGCTAAAAAGATTGGTGTTACAAGACAGTCTATTATAAAAGTGTGGATTGCTGAAAGGCTAAAAGCAGAGACTGGACATTTACAAGCAAGTTAATAAAATATTGTAATCAATGCAAGGGAACCATTGGCAATACCCTTAAAGTTTATCGCGTTCATCAGGCTCAACATCGGGGGACATTTTTCAATAGTTTTAATGCATGTTCAACAGAACCTCTACTGGCTCTTTCTTCTAAATAATCTACTGTTCTGGGTGTTGCTATCTTTTCAGCTAAGGCATTGACTATGTTTTGCCGTAAGGGTTAATAAAAGAACATTAGGACTAGTTATCAAAACGTGAAATCTTGTCAAATCTGCAAATCTACTTTGTTTTCATCAATATAAAGACACATTAAAAATATATTTAATGAAAATGAACTTGAAGCAGATGCAGTTGTTGCAAAAAATGCAACAACTGCTACAGATGGGAAGAATTATATTGTAGATTATTATAATCTTGATATGATTATATCCGTTGGCTATAGAGTAAACTCTTCTCAGGCAACACAGTTTCGCATCTGGGCAACAAAGGTTTTAAGAGACTACATCATCAAAGGTTTTGCCATGGATGATGATAGACTTAAAAATGGTCAACATTTTGGAAAAGACTACTTTAAAGAGCTACTTGAACGTGTTCGCTCCATCAGAGCAAGTGAAAGACGCATCTATCAACAGATTACTGACATCTTTGCAGAGTGTAGTTTTGACTATGATAAAAACTCACAAATCACTCAAGATTTTTATGCCACTGTTCAAAACAAGTTTCACTTTGCCATTACAGGTAAAACTGCTGTAGAGATAGTGTATGAAAATGCAGATATAAAAAAGCCAAATATGGGTTTAACTTCATAGAAAAACTCCCCAGATGGAAGAGTATTAAAATATGATGCCGTAATAGCTAAAAACTATCTTCAAGAAGAGGAGATAAAAAAGCTTGAGAGAACGATAGGTGCTTATTCTGACTATATAGAAAGAATCATTGAAAATAGACAAGAATTAAGTATGAAAGATGTAAGTGAATCAGTCAATAAATTTTTAGAGTTTAATGAGTTTAAGATTCTTGAAGGTAAGGGCTCCATCTCTCACGCACAAGCGAAAGAAAAAGCTTCAAAAGAATATGAAGAGTTCAATAAAATACAGAAAATAGAGTCTGATTTTGATAAAGAGATGAAGAAGTTACTAAGTTAGAAGAGACATGACAACCATTACATACTAAATGGAACAACAGAATACCAAGATATTTCATTGAACAAAAAAGATGACTTTAAGCTAGTTTTATAATATATCAAGATATATTGATATATAAACTATCAAAGGTTGCATCATGTGGAAAGAATCAGTCGATTATTTTACCCTGGATTTGCTTGGACTTACAGGACGTGTCAATGAAACGGTAAATTTTTTCATCTATGACAGTATCAAAATACTTTTTTTACTTGTCACTATCATTTTTGTGGTCTCATACCTGAGAACACATTTTAATACCGAGTATGTCAGGGCACACCTACAAGGTAAATCCGAACTGTATGGCAATGTACTAGCAGCTCTCTTTGGGATTATCACGCCATTTTGTTCCTGTTCTGCTATTCCTCTTTTTTTGGGATTTATTCAGGCACGTATTCCTCTTGGTGTGACCTTTTCTTTTCTTATTAGCTCTCCTATGAATAATGAAATAGCCATTGCACTGCTTTTTGGACTGTTTGGTTGGAAAATTACTGCTATCTACATAGGGTTTGGGTTGCTTGTGGCTATCTTAGGT
>WFMY01000129.1 GCA_015488855.1 Helicobacteraceae bacterium | reverse complement strand
TTCATTGCTTTAATGAAAGTTTCATAGATATGTTCGAGTTTTATATCTTGTTCTAGAACTTCTTTATTGTCTTCGCGTAATATGTGTTCTAAAATAGCCACCCTTTTGAGGAGATACTCAAACATCTCTTTGTTAATATCTGGAAGCATATTGTGCATAAACGGATCTCTACAACGACCTTTTTCGATAACATTTGCAGGGATTCCGATGGCTGTTGCATTCTCAGGAACATTTTTGACTACAACTGAATTGGCACCAATCTTTGCAAACTCACCAATAATAATATTTCCTAAAACTTTTGCACCAGCACCTATTACAGTACCTCTTTTGATGGTGGGATGACGCTTTCCTGGAACTAGAGACACTCCTCCGAGTGTAACCCCTTGGTAGATTAATACATCCTCTTCAATGATAGTAGTCTCACCAATAACTACACCCATCCCATGGTCAATAAAGACTCTGCTACCTATACATGCGGCAGGGTGAATTTCAATATTTGTAAACCATTGTGAAAAACCAGAAATGATTCGAGCAGTTCGTTTGTAGTTTCTAAGATATAAAGCATGGGAAATTCTATACCAAAATATTGCCCAAACACCACGATAATTAAATAGAAAGTCTATAACTGAATTTAACGCTGGATCATTTTTATAAGCATTTGAAAAATCTTCTTTTATTTGAGAATATAAGCTCACTTTGCAACCTTAATTTGTAGTTCTTAAATAGCCATTTTGTTTTAAAAGTGTTTTAAGTTTTGCAAGTGTATCATTTTTTTCTTTTTCTGTGATAAAGTCACTCTTTTGAAGTTTTAAATTAAGTTTTTTTTGTAGCAAAGAAGTATCATAACCAATAGAAGATAAAATCTCTACTATTGATTTTGATTTTGCACTATTTTTTATGGTGTAAGTATCCTTATCAATATCTATGGTATATTCATTTGGATGTGTAAATAGATTGTGGTTCATTCCTAATGTTTCTTGGTAGGCACCGACATTGAAAAACCCTAAATAATAATCCTCTTTTTCTAAGTCTATATCATGAAGGTACAAGGGGTTTGATGTATCAAATGCTATCTCTCCATCGCTATCACAGGTGATATCCCAAAGAGAAGCTGCTCTGAGGGGAATTTCATCTAAATGATTCAGTGGTACAATGGGGAATTTTTGTTTAATACCCCAAAAATCAGGTAAACTTTGAAATATTGAAGCATTGATAAGATATCTTTCTTGTACCCTAGATTGTAAGTCCTGAAGTTCATTCATATTTAAAGAATCAGAGAGGTAAAGAGCTTTTTTTATGATATTATGGACTAAAATTTCTGCATTTGAACGGTCTTGCAAGTCTATATAACCTAAATCAAAAAGAGTGAGTAGAGATTCACTATGGTCAAGGGCATCGTGCATATATTCTATGGCGTTGCGACTTGTTAAAAGTTTATTTAACTCCCTTAGTTCCTCTATGAGAGGAGGATTTTCTTTTTTAAACCTCAATAATTTTTCTTGATAATCCTGAGAAAATAGTTCAAGTACTGGGGCTATAAGTACTGCGTGAGAAGCAACTATATACCTTCCTGATTCTGTAAAAATATTTGGGTGTTGTACTCCCTTGGTATCCATAATCTCACCAAGTAAAAAGACAACACTGCTTGCAAACTCCTCTATAGTATAATTATGAGTCTTTGAGTTTTTATTTTGATTATATTCTACGGCAAGACCACCACCTATATTAATACTGTTAAGTTTATCTGCACCCATTTTTTTAAGCTCACCGTAGATGTTCCCAGCCTCTCTGAGTGCTTTTTTGAGTGGTGCTATATCGCTCATCTGTGAACCTATGTGAAAATGAATCATCTCTAAATGATCTAGAAGATGATGTTCTTTTAAAAGCTTGATTGCCTCTATGATCTCAGTCGATGTGAGACCAAATTTTGCATCCATACCACCACTTTTTGCCCAAAAGCCACTACCACCACTATGTAGCCTTACACGAATACCGATTTTTGGTGTTGTTAATCTTGTTTCTTGTGTTATCTCTAAAATTGTTTTAAGTTCATTGATGCCCTCTATAGTTAGAGTGATATTATGACCACTATGGGCAGCCATAAACCCTAAGCTTATCATCTCTTTGTCTTTAAAGCCATTGACAGTGATTGGAGTCTTTAAATCGGATTTACCCATTGCCAGAACAAGCTCCGCTTTACTTCCAGCTTCTAAACCATAGTTATATTTTTTACCTTGAGCTAAAGTTGCTTCGACTAGATAAGGAAATTGGTTAACTTTGAGGGGAAAAACAGCATTAAAAGAGCCTGTATAATTATTTTCTTTGATGGCATTGTCAAAATGAGAATATAAGTTATGAATCTGTTTTTTAATGAGATGTGGAAACCGAAGGAGAATAGGCCCCCGCGTTCCATCTTGACGCACTTGTTCTACAATATCTAAAAGAGAGGGGGAACTTTTATAATTTACCTTTAAAAGTCCATGATGCTCTTTGAAATTATTTTGCGACCATATGTCTAGTCCAAAGATATCCATATTTATCTATACATGAAGTTTATGGTGGAAATGTTTATCTATATCAAAATAAATCTCTCCATTTTGATTTTTATAGGTAAGTAAACTTTTATTTAAGCCATGTATATTCTTAACAGCCATAACAGCCATAACAACTTTCATATTTTTTATGAGATTTTTATGATAATTACCTATCTCTCTACCCTCTTTAACAACAAGATATGATGCTCTTCTTTTCTCATCTTGTGTAGCCATTCCAACAGGACAAACATGTGAACCAAAACCTGAACACATGCGTGCACGAATACACCCACCACTCATCATAAAACCACGAGCAATTCCTACTGCATCAGCACCCATACACATGGTGATAATAACATCATCAGGCGTTAGAATTTTCCCACTAGCTATAAGTTTTATTTTTTGTCTAAGATTGTATTTTTTGAGTAGCGTGTCAACTATATAGAGAGCATTGTTTGTTGTAAGACCTACTGATTCCATTAGCTCAAGTGGAGCTGTAGCACTTCCACCTTCTCCACTATCTATAGTTATAAAGTCGGGGATGGATCTTCCTGCACTATCTCTTGCTGCTATCTCTCGTACCATCTCTTCAACTGATTTAGCATCTGAGACAACTATCTTATAGCCAACAGGTTTTTTGGAGAGTTTTTGAAGTTTTTCAACAAAATCAAGAAGATGTGCAGTGGTGTCTGCAAATGGAAAACGATTTGGTGAAAAGACATCTTTACCCTCTGGAACTCCACGGTAGTAGGCGATATCGGCACTCACCTTTGCTCCTGCGAGTTTACCACCAGTCTGTTTCGCCCCTTGCGCTATCTTTATCTCAGTCATACGACAAAACTTCATCACTTTTTGGTAGCGCAGTTCGTCGAAATCTCCATTTTCATCTCGAACACCATAGAGACCAGAACTCATTTGAAAAATGGTATTTGGTATATCTTCTGGCACAGTTTTTGGAAATACATCAAGCGGCGCATTCCAATTGGCACGAAAAAGAATATGATTTTCTGTGTCATATATATAAGTATTTTTCTCTTTATTTTTGCCTAAAAGGGTTTGCTTATACCATTTTATGGCAATAGAGCGGTTAAAAAATAGCTCTCCTACAGAAAAAATAAATTCTGCATATACTGTGCTTTTGATAATTTCAAGATAATCACAAGCATTAAGGTCTGGCCTGTGTGTAAAAAGATGGTTAGATGTAAGTGAGCCTTCCCCAGTATTAACAGTGAGTCCTGAGTTTGCTCCAGCAATAGAAAAAGCTCGAACTGCTTCTGGAGAAAGTGCCCCATCACTCATAGCTGAGCGAATAATAGGAGTTTTTGAAATAAAAGGTATCTCTCTATCTGCACCAAAAACTACGCTTGTGTCTTCATCTAATTCATCTTCATTGAGAACATTACTTGAGTGTTTAAGAATAAATCTTGAGCCATTAAATGGTTGAGTAACAGAGAAAGATTGGTAGTTTGGTTTATCTTTAGCAGCGGTGTAAACCCAGTCAACTTTGTCTTTTGATTCATAAAATGTTTCTTCTGCAAAATACTGCCTAAGAGGTTCACGAAGTGACTCAAAAAGGTAGCGAAACCTTCCTATAATAGGGTAGTTAACAAGTAAGGCATGTTTTCTTTGCACATACTTGTCATAAACGAAAAGATTAAAAAGAGCGACAAACCCAACGAGTATAAATAACTCTGTAAAATCCATAAATATATTCCATAAAAAGTGTAAATTATCCATAATCAAAATTCCTCTAATTTAATTGTTGATTCAGTTTTGTTTTCTAAGTCTTTTACCCAAATTTTAGCATCTTTTAGCTCATTTGAGCCAATAATTGCACAAAATTTTGCATTTACTTTATCTGCTGCTTTAAGATGCTTTTGTAGGTTTTTTGCCTTATAATCAAAGCTTACCTTATCGGTTACACGCTTTTTATGAGTGATTTGTACGATTAAAGAGAGTGCTTCTTCATCCATCGCACCGATGTAGTAACCAGTTCTAGTTTTCTCTGGCATCACTATGAGCTCCATAAGTCGTTCAATACCCATAGCAAATCCGACAGCAGGTGTGGCTTTTCCATCTAAAAATTCAACAAGTCGATCATATCTTCCACCTCCTGCAATAGCACTTTGACTTCCTATGTTGTCGCTTACAAATTCAAAAGCTGTTTTTGAATAGTAATCTAAGCCACGAACCAAATTTGTATCTATCTCATACTCTATATTGTTTTGATCTAAAATAGTTTTTAGTTTTGAAAAATCATCCTCACATTCACTACATAAATTACTAATAAGTTTTGGTGCATCGGCATAAAGAGTTTGGCAAGTGTTGTTTTTGCAATCAAGTACACGAATGGGATTAGTCTCAAGACGACGAACACAATCTTGACAAACTTTATCCTCGACTTTTGCTACAAATCCTATCAGTTTTTTGCGGTATAGTGGCATACATATGCTACATCCTAAAGAATTTAATTGTAGTCTATGCCCAATCCCACAAGCTTTTAGGATGTCGTGAACCATCATAATCATGGAAGCGTCTTCATAAACATTATCAACACCAAAACTCTCTACGCCAAACTGATGAAATTGTCTGAGGCGACCTTTCTGCGGTCGCTCATAACGAAACATAGCCCCATGATAAAAAAATCTATGAGTACCACCAGCCTTATCAAGCTTTTTTTGTATGAAAGCACGAACAACTCCTGCCGTGCCTTCAGGGCGGAGACAAACATCATTACCACCTTTATCTTCAAACTGATACATCTCTTTTCCAACGATATCACTTGACTCTCCAACACCTCTTTTAAAAAGGGCAGTCTCTTCTAAAAGAGGAGTTTCAATAAAATGAAATCCATATCTCTGTGCTATAGTTGTAGCTGTATTGATGAAATAGGTAAATCTTTCATAATCATCACTTAGGATGTCATTCATGCCTCTTAAAGAGTTTATCATTTAATTTCCTCTAAAGTATTTGCATAAGGATAGCATTATTTACTGATGAAAAAACTTTATTTTCATAGTTTTTTTTATAATTTTGATTAATATTTTGAAGAATTTATTGTCTACTAAAGTATATGCAAGGGATATTTAGATATTATG
>WFMY01000128.1 GCA_015488855.1 Helicobacteraceae bacterium | reverse complement strand
CTTTTGTACTTTTTTCAAGATGCGAAGCAGCTGTGATGGAGACACCCACTGGGGTATTTATCTCATGAGCTACTCCTGCAACCAAACGACCCAGTGATGCCATCTTCTCACTCTCAACTAAACTCTCTTGTGCATTTTGAACATAGATTAAATTCTCTTCTAAAGATATTCTAAAGCGTTTCTCACTCCCTACAAAATAGTAAAATAGCGTAAAGATAACCGTTGATACAACTATGATATTTATGGCAAAAAACAAGATGCTTATCTCTTGGGGGATTGGCTCCATTTTACTTGAAGCAGTTGCATCAAGTAATGCACTCAAGATAATCAATCCAATAAAAACAAAAAGCCATCGAATAATTGTATTGTTTTGCTTATATGTAAAAGCTGCAAAGATAGTAATTACAGACCAGAGAACCATGGCTCCACTTGCCACAAATCCACCAAGGGCTAATTGAAGCATAAAAGGGAGTAATAAACTAATACCCAACTGCACAGCCTGACCAGTATTAAAATCTTTTGTATAATAGATTAAAACATAATTTCCAAAAGTGATAATTACATACGCAAAAGGGATAAAAGATTGATAAAATAAGCCCGATGACATCACAATAGTACCCCAGAGTAAACCACCAAAACTCATCAGTATCCCAATATAGATTAAAAAGGCATGCTGTCTTTTTTCCTCTTTAGTGTTTTGGGGAGTATCCGCCATTGTAGATAAAAATTCTAATATTCTTTTCATATCACAATTATATCACAATAACATATTATTACCTTAAGCTTTAGGTTCTAAATTATATTTCAAATTTATCTCTTATAAACAAAGTTTCATTATACTTACATTATTAAACCCAAATTATGTAAGGCATCTCATGTTCAAAAAAGTTTTTCCCCTCTCCTCCATTTTATTTTTACGATTTTTAGGTCTGTTTCTAGTTCTTCCTGTATTATCTGTTTATGCTCTTGACTTAGAGGGTGCTACTCCATTTTTAGTTGGTATCATTGTTGGTGGCTATGCACTTACTCAAGCGATATTTCAAGTACCATTTGGAACGCTAAGTGACAAGATAGGGAGAAAACCGACAATTCTCATAGGTCTTCTTATCTTTTTAGTTGGTTCACTCATAGCTGCATATTCTACAAACATCTATATGCTTATGCTTGGTCGTTTCTTGCAAGGTGCTGGAGCTATAGGCTCTGTAGTAACTGCGATGATTGCTGACTTAGTTGAAGAGAAGACCCGTGGTCATGCTATGGCTATCATGGGTGGTTTTATCGCTATGAGTTTTGCACTAGCGATGGCTCTTGGACCAGTGATAGCTTCTCATTATGGTATTAGTGCTATCTTCATCATCACTGCAGTTTTGGCTGTTGTTGCTATTGTAGTTTTATTCGCTAAAGTGCCTACACCCCCAAAAATTAAACATATCTATCATGGTAAAACAAGCACAATGGATATTTTAAAAGATCCAAATCTTCTTGGTATGATTATCATTAATGCTATGCAAAAAGGGCTTATGACAGCTGCATTTGTTATCATCCCTATATTTTTAACAAAACCAGAGTATGGATTTAACTGGGAGAAGAGTGAACTATGGATGGTCTATCTTCCTGCTATGGTTGCAGGTCTTATTGCTATGGGTCCTGCTGCTGTTTTTGGTGAAAAAAGAAATATACCAAAACAGATATTTATGGTATCCATCATCCTTTTTACTGCTTCATTTATCATGATGGGGATGACAACATCTAGCTCTGTGTTTGTGACAGCTGTCATCTTTTTCTTTATAGCATTTAACATGATGGAACCACTTGTTCAGTCAATGATATCAAAATTTGCTAAAGTGCATCAAAAAGGTGCAGCACTTGGGATTGCTAACTCTGTTGCATATTTTATGACATTTTTGGGAGGTACTTTTGCGGGCTTATTTTTAGATGTGAGTGGTCGTCAAACGCTTGGTTTAAGTATCGGTGCTGTAGGGTTTATATGGCTATTATGGACAGCTATAAAAATGCAAAATCCACTGAGATATTCTCACCTTATCACCCCTAAAGATGATGTAGACTTTGATAAACTTAATGCACTAGAGCATGAGCATATAGCGGAGTGGTTTATCAACGAAACAGAAAATGTTGTCGTAGTAAAATATGCGTCAGAAAAACTTCAAGAGAGTGAGATAGAAGCTAAAATCCTCAAATAGATTTTAGCTTTACGCTTACTACTTTAGCTTTACGCTTACTTAGGTAACGCTACTTTTGCGGAGTCACATACATATTGAAGTAGCGACCCTCAAATTTAGGTGGCTTCTCCATGATTCCGATGTCTTCTACCATAGGCCAAACACGAAGTAATACTGCTTTTCCAGCTTCTGGATTTGCCATTTCTCGTCCTCTTAAGAAAACACGAAATTTCACATGAAAACCTTTTTCTAAAAATTCTCTTGCATGTTTCACTTTGTATGTAACATCATTTTCAGCAATTTTAACAGAGAGCTTGATCTCTTTTACAACGATTTTTACCTGATTTTTTCTTTGCTCTTTGAGTTGTTTTTCTTTTTGGTATTTATATTTACCGTAGTCCATAATCTTAGCAACTGGTGGTTTTGCATCTGGAGCAATAAGAACTAAATCAAGATTAAGTTCATTTGCTTTAAGCATTGCATCGTCAGTTTGGATAATCCCTAAAGATTCTCCACCATCTATCGTACATCTTAACTCAGATGCACGGATATCGTCATTCATTATTACGCGGTCTTTTTTACTCAAAAATTCACCTCATTTAGTTTAGTTTGTATAAGTGTTAGAAATTCTTCTTCACTTAGATTGTATTGTTCACGAGTTCTTCTATCTCGAAT
>WFMY01000127.1 GCA_015488855.1 Helicobacteraceae bacterium | reverse complement strand
TTTCTAATTGTCCTTTGGATGAGCCATAAAGGGGCAATCTGCAAAGCATCTATCCTTCAACTCTACTAGTAGAGTCTTCAGGCTAGTTACTTCACATTTTACCCCTTTATGACTCACTGGCATATTGAGGTTTGCTGTAGGATGGCAATATGTGAGGAGGAAGCAACGCAGAAAATGCGTCGCTATTTTGATTTTATAGGATTTATTTAAGAAGTGATTTTGTGATTGAACGGGCTGCTTCACGACCATCAAAGGCTGCTGTTACAACAAGATCTGCTCCACGATAACAATCTCCACCAGCGAAGATGCCAGAAGTTGTTGTCTCATGGGTAGCTTCATCTATGATTATTTCACCCCATTTGTTTGTTTCTATCCCATTTTCAGCTAAAAATGCTGGAACTTCAGTATCGAAGCCTAGAGACATGATGATAATATCAGCACTCAACCTTGAGTTTGTCCCTTTCATTTCTTCAGCTTTTTGACGACCAGACGCATCTTTAGCACCAAGAGACATTTTGACAACTTCTACGGCTATAGCTTGTCCTGCATCATTTAAGATAATCTCTTTTGGAGAGGTAAGAAAAACAAAGTCAACCCCCTCCTCCATCGCATTTTTATACTCTTTCTTACTTCCTGGCATATTTTTCTCATCTCTACGATAAAGACAAGTAACAGATCTTGCACCCTCACGCTTTGCAGTTCTAAGGCAATCCATAGCAGTATCACCACCACCAATAACAACAACATTAAGATCTTTAAAGTTAAATTGCTTATCATATTCAATATGAAAGTTTTTCTTTTGAATATTTGTCAAATAGTCCATAGCAGCATATACATTTGGAGCTTTTTCACCATTCATAGAAGCTTTTTTTGCCTTTGTAGCTCCCACGCCAATAAACATAGCATCATGAGCATTCGCAATATCTTCAAAACTTAAATCTTTTCCAACATTACAGTTAAGAATAAGTTTCATACCAGCCTCAACCAATAAATTTACACGGCGTTCTACAATCTTTTTATCTAGTTTAAAATTGGGAATACCATAAGTTAGTAGTCCACCAGCACGGTCTGCTCGTTCATATATAGTCACTTCTATGCCTGAACGAAGTAGATATGTAGCAGCTGAGAGTCCAGCAGGACCACTTCCTATAATTGCTACTTTTTTACCACTTGTAAGTTCTGGAAACTCTGGTTTAAGACCAGCTTTGAATCCAGCTTCTGTAATGTGTGTTTCAACAGAACCAATAGTAATAGCACCATGTCCATCATTTAGAGTACAATCACCTTCACAAAGTTTATCATGTGGACAGATACGCCCCATCACTTCTGGAAAAGGTGATGGTTCATTAGAAAGTTTGAATGCAAACTCCAAATCTTTTTCGCTCACAGCTTTAAGCCATTGTGGTACATAGTTATGGAGTGGACATTTGTTGAGACAGTATGGATCTCCACATTGAATACATCGCTCACTTTGCGTGCTTGCCTCATCTTTATCAAAAACTTCATATATCTCACCAAAATCTTTTGTACGCTCTACAACTAATCTTTTTTTTGCTTCTATTCTTTCAATGTTTAAATATTCTCTCATGATTAGTTTCCATTCTCAAGGTTAAGTGGTAGTTTTGTAAGATTTTTTGGTTTTACTAACCAAAAGTTTCTCACCTCCACTCTAAAGTTTTCAAGTAAATCTTTTGCTTTTTGACTTCCCGTTTCTACTAAATAGTCTTTGAGCAATTTTTTAAGGTAATGTCTTGCTTCATCCCCTTCATCAGTATCAATGCGAATTGCTTCAACAAGTTCACGGTTTACATTTTCGACAAATGAATGATCTTCATCGTACACAAAACTAATCCCACCAGTCATACCAGCACCAAAATTGATACCAGTTTTTCCAAGGATTATAACAACACCACCAGTCATATATTCGCAAGCATTATCCCCAGTACCCTCAACTATAGCAAAAGCACCTGAATTACGAACCGCAAATCTTTCACCGACAGAACCAGAGATATAAAGCTTACCGCCAGTAGCTCCGTAAAGACAGGTATTACCACCTGCAGCAAATGCTTCACCTTCATTTTTAGATGTAATGATAACTTTACCACCATGCATCCCTTTACAAAGGTAATCATTTGCAACACCATCAAGATAGATACTTACACCTGGGATTAGGAAAGCTCCAAGAGCTTGTCCAGCTATACCAGAAAGATTTATTTTAATTGTCTCGGATTTAAGACCTTTGTCCCCATAGTATTGAGCAATTTCACCAGATATTCTCGCGCCAAAACTTCTATTGAGATTAGTTATTGTACGCTCTATTTTTATAGGGTGTTCTGGATGCTCTATGGCTACTCGAGCTTCTTTGAGAACATCTAGCTCGTAAGCATTATCATCAAAAGGAGGGTTGAATTTTTGCTGATGTGTGTTAACACCCTCTTCTTGATGTAAGATAGATGAAAAATCAAATTTTTGTGCAAATTCATCATCAACCACTTTTAGCATTTGAGATTGACCTATCATCTCCTCCATCGTTTTGTATCCAAGTGTAGCCATAATGCTACGGACATCTTCTGCTAAAAATGTAAAGTAATTCACAACCTTTTCTACATCTCCTTTAAAATACTCATCACGAAGTTTTTCATTTTGTGTAGCAATCCCTACTGAACACTTATTGACATGACAGATACGAAGCATCTTACAACCAACCATAGTTAAGACACCGGTACCAAAGGCATAAGATTCTGCACCAAGAAGTGCTGCTTTAACAACATCTAGTCCAGTTTTTAATCCACCATCAGTTTGAACTTCTACTAGTCCTCTAAGATTATTTGCTTTTAAAGCATTGTGTGCTTCACTGAGTCCTAGTTCAAATGGATTTCCAGCAAATTTTATAGAGGTAAGTGGAGCAGCACCTGTTCCACCATCTCCACCAGAGATGATAATTTTGTCTGCATACGCTTTTGCGACACCTGCAGCAATAGTTCCAACACCAACAGTTGATACAAGTTTCACAGCTACACGAGCTTTAGGATTGACCTGCTTCATATCAAAGATAAGTTGTGCTAAATCCTCAATAGAATAAATATCGTGGTGTGGAGGTGGGGAGATAAGTGTTACACCTGGTACAGTATGGCGAAGTTTACCGATGAGAACACTTACTTTATGCCCTGGAAGTTGTCCACCTTCACCTGGTTTTGCACCTTGTGCTACCTTTATCTGAATCTCCTCGGCACTTCTAAGGTACGCTGGAGTTACACCAAATCTACCAGATGCAACTTGCTTGATCTTAGAGACACGGTTTGTATCAAACCTAGCAGGATCTTCTCCACCCTCACCTGAGTTTGACTGTGCGCCTATAGAATTCATCGCCATTGCAATAGTTTCATGTGCTTCTGGAGAGATAGAACCAAGACTCATAGCTGCTGAGGCAAATCTTTTAAATATCTCCTCTTTTGGCTCTACCTCAGAGATATCTACAGGATTTCGAGAAGATTTTATCTCAAAAAAATCACGAATATATTTTAATCCTCGTTTATTTACAATATCTCTCAGTTTTATATAGTCTTCAACCTCGCCACTTTCAACACAAGTATGAATTGCATGGATAACTGATGGTCCAAAGTCATGATGCTCTGCTCCATTATAGAACTTATAAAATCCACCGATGTTAAGTGGGAAAATCTTATTGAATCCTGTATTGGAGTGTGCTAGTTTATTGTACTTTTTAAGCCTTTTATCAATATCTTCATAAGTAAGTCCACTTAAAACACAGTGGGATGATTCAAAACACTCTTTGACAATTTTTTCATTAAGACCCATGACATCAAAAAGACCAGAATTTCTATAGGATGCGATTGTCGCAATTCCCATTTTTGACATGATTTTAAGAAGCCCACTGTTGAGTGCCGTATGTACAGACTTCAGTGCTTCATGACAATCATCGTGCATAATTTTTGATTTTTCCAATATCTCTATTGCAGTTGCAAATAATAGATTTGGATAAATAGCACTCGCACCATAACCCAAAAGAACTGCTGCTGAATGAGAATCCACAACCTCCCCAGTGACTGCTATCATAGAAACTAAATGACGAACTTTTGCTTTTAAGAGGGCAATATTTAAGCGACCGATAGCCATTGCCATAGGGATCACTACATTTTCTTCACTCAAACCAGCATCATCAAGAATCACTATTCGGATATCATCATTTTTCACAGATTTAATAACAGAGTCAACTAATTTGCTTAAGGCTTCTTCTAGGTTTGTTTTGTATGCGGTTGAGAAAGTTTTGTTATGATAAAAACTTTGGTAACGAGGTGATTTTTTATCTCCAAAAGATTTTAGTACATCTAGTTTTTCACGGGTAACAATAGGGCTGATTGCCTTGAGACGATGTGCATGAGTAGGAAGCTCATTAAGGATGTTGTGAACTTCACCAAAACCAGTGTTTAAACTCATTACAACAGATTCACGGATAGGATCAATCGGTGGATTTGTTACTTGAGCAAATTTTTGTTTAAAGTAATCAGTAAAGTTTCTTTGCTTATTTGAAAAAGCGGCAAGGGGTGTATCATCACCCATTGAACCAACTGCTTCTTTAGAATCTTTCATCATTGGTTCTATCACTTGCTCAATAATCTCTTGAGTTATATTAAAGTACCTTTGACGAGATACTACATCTTTACCTTCAAAATCACACTGAGTTGTATACTGCTCTTCAACATGTTCTTGTAGGTATATCATATGTTCGTTAAGCCATTTCATGTATGGATTTGAACTTTTTAGATAATCATTAATATCGTTATTTTTAAGAATTTTTCCATATTTTAAATCAAGTCCTAACATCTCTCCAGACTGAAGTCTTCCCCGCTCTTTAATATTGTCTTCTGCAATATCCACTACGCCATATTCCGAAGCGATAAGAAGATTGTTGTCTTTTGTAATAATATATTTTGAAGGACGAAGACCATTTCTATCTAATACACAACCAATATAGCGACCATCAGTTACTGAAAATGCAGCAGGACCATCCCATGCTTCAAATACCGTTGAATGGTATTCATAAAAAGCACGAAGTTCTGGATCCATGTGTGGAGAGTTTTGCCAAGCAGATGGGATAACTGCACGAACAGCTTTAAAAAAGTCCATACCATTGACAATAAGAAATTCAAAAAAGTTATCCGCAGATGCACTATCTGAAGAGTTAAGCTGTAAGATAGGAAGTATCTTTTCTATCTCTTCATCTGTAAATACATCTGATTTTATAGATTCTGATTTAATCTCTACATTAAAACGATTTCCCTCAACAGAATTTATCTCACCATTGTGTGCAACTGAACGAAAAGGTTGTGCCAAACGCCACTCTGGAAGTGTATTGGTTGAGAATCTTTGATGAAAAAGTGAAAATGAAATCTTAAATGCTTCATCTTGCAAATCTACATAAAATTCTTTTATATGTGTAGGCATCACAAGCCCTTTATATGAAAGAACTGATGAACTCATTGATGAGATATAAAAGTCACGATGAGCAACTAACTTATGTTCCACCTCTTTACGCGAAAGATAAAGTAGTGCATCAAATCTATCTGTAGCCATAATGGAGTTTGGTATTATAAATACCTGAACTATATTTGGTAAAGATACTATAGCTTGCTCACCAAGTGCTTTCGTATCTACAGGAACATCTCGAATAAGAACTACTTTAAGATCATTGCTAGCACACACTTCTTCAATCACTTTTATTTCTGTAGTATCTCCAGAAAAAACAGAAGCAACAGCATACTGTTTTGGCAGTTCAATACCACTCTGTGAAGCTATCTTTCTTAAAAACTCATCTGGCATAGAAAGTAAAAGTCCACTACCATCACCAGTTTTACCATCAGCTGCAACTGCACCACGGTGCATCATGCGTTCTAACGCTGTAACTGCATCATCTAAAACTTTTTTAGATGCTTTATTTTTGATATTGGCAACAAGTCCAAAACCACAGTTATCTTTAAATGATCTCAATAAATCATGATTATTAGTCATTCTAACTCCTAAATTTTTAAATCTGTCTAAATATTTTATATATTTAATCTCTTTTTAAAGAAACTTAGTCTATTTAGAGACAAAGTCATGTATTATACATGCTAAAGGTTTAAAGAGGTATTATATAGATAATATTTTTCAAATAAATTAATCAAATGGGAAAAAAAGAAGCAAAACATGCAAGGATATATACTTAATCTCAATAAAGTCAAAGATGAAGACTTAATAGTAACAATTTTATCAAAAGATAACTTAGATACCCTTTATAGATTTTATGGAGCTAGGCATGGTGTCATTAACCTTGCCTTTAAGATTGATTTTGAAAAAGAACTCTCTTCTAAAAGCACCATAGCAAGGCTAAAGGATGTGATTCATATTGGTTTTAAATGGATAAATGATTATAACCTACTTCGTCTGTGGCAAGACTTTGTTTCACTTTTTTATAAACATCTCAAAGATGCTTATGAGGTAGATAGTTTTTATTTTGAACTTATTGACAATGCTTCAAAAATCTGGGCGGAACAAAATCCTAAAAGAGTAGCTATTGAAGCTTATGTAAGGCTTCTTGAACATGAGGGAAGACTTCATACGCAGATGGAATGTTTTTTATGTCATGAAACATTTAAAACAGATGAAAAGATCTCGCTCATTCGAGCATTTTTACCTACGCACAAGCATTGCACACATACCTACGGCATCAACCAAAAAGCCCTTTTAGAACTTTTTGAAACGAAAT
The DNA here is from genome assembly GCA_015488855.1 of Helicobacteraceae bacterium. Classification (GTDB taxonomy): domain Bacteria; phylum Campylobacterota; class Campylobacteria; order Campylobacterales; family Sulfurimonadaceae; genus Sulfurimonas. The sequence continues at coordinate 4,246 of WFMY01000127.1, read as the reverse complement.
CAACTCTTTTTTTGTCTGATGAGGAGGTAGAAAGACTTTGGTATATCCTCCTAGAAGGTTTATAGTTATGATTTTTTTGCTACAAGGGAGGCGATTTTGACTCTTTCTCCTAGCCTATTAATCTCTATCTTCTCTTCATAATAAATTACATCTAAACCTATAAACATATGCAGTAATTCATTTTTGCGTAAGAGATAGTTTAGATTTGTAGTTGGCATCTGAAACTCTCCATGAGCAACTATAAATGTTTCAAAGATAAGAAGACCATCTTTTTTTAAAGCATCTTTCATTTGTGAAGCTAAACGACGGTTTAGATAGTTCATATTTACTATGAGGTCATATTTATTTGGAGTGATATTATAAGTGTCTAAGTCAGCCTCTACTTTTGTCACATGAGCATAATTTTTCACTTTGCCCAAAGCAAAGTCTGAAATATCTACTGCATCTACATCAAAGCCTTTCTCACACAAAAAATGGGTATTACGCCCTGTTCCACATGCCACATCTAAAGCTTGCCCAATATTTGCATGTTCTATATATTTTACCAAAGTCTTATTTGCATCCATCGACATTGGTCTTACGACATGCCTCTCATTCCAACGCTCTTTATCTTCTATCATGACAATATTCCTTTATGACAATCTTTGCTTGTACTCTTCATAACCAAACTCTTTTATAAGTTTCATAGTACCATCTTTTTGTAACAAAACAATTGATGGAAGTCTGATACCGTTAAAAGTGGTATTTTTCACAAAAGTGTAGTGAATCTGATCTTCAAATATTATCTTATCTCCTATTTGCAAAGGCTCATCAAAAGAGTAATCTCCCATGATATCTCCTGCTAAACATGTATTTCCCCCTAGTCTATAGGTATATTTTTTTTCATTTGCAACTCCTGCACCTCTCACCTCGGCTCGATAAGGCATAGCCAAGGTATCTGGCATATGAGCTTCTGCTGATGTATCTAGTATCGCTATATCAACCCCATTGTGCATTACATCAAGTACGCTACTAACAAGATAACCAGACTCCCATCCAACTGCTTCACCCGGCTCTAGGTAAATCTCAAGATTATATTTTTCTCTAAAATCTTTTATGATTCTAATCAATTTTTCTACATCATAATCTTTTTTTGTTATGTGATGCCCTCCACCAAAATTTATATATTTTAGGTTTTTAAAATATTTTGAAAAGTTTTTTTCAAAAACAAGAAGAACCTCTTCTAGTGCATCTATATTTTGTTCACACAGTGCATGAAAATTTAATCCATCGAGATGCTCTAAAATATCTTCATCAAAGTTTACGAGCGTAGTGCCAAGTCTCGAATAGAGTCCACAAGGATTATAGATATCTTTTGGAGCAGATGAGATCTCAGGATTGATGCGAAGCGATACATCTATAGTTGGATTTATCTCTTTTACTTTTGATATATGATACTTTAGTTGGGCGGGTGAATTAAATACTATATGGTCTGATACCTGTGCTATTTTTTTTATCTCATCATCACTAAAAGCAGGAGAATAGGTATGAATTTGTGCCTTCTCATTGTACTTAACAAACTCTTCTTGAGCGAGACAAGCTTCATGAAGTCCACTTGCTGTACAACCATCAAGGTATCTTGCAACTAAAGGAAAGGTACTCCACATAGCAAAACCTTTGAGTGCCAAAATGATTTTTGCCCCACTTCTCTTTTTTACAGTTGTAAGGATTTTTAGATTGTTTTCTAAAAGTTTTTCTTCACAAAGGTAATAAGGTGTCTTCATATTTTCACAGCTCTTTTATCTGCCAAGGGAGTCCCTGTTTGTTTAGCTCATCCATAAAAGGGTCTGGGTCAAACTCCTCCATATTAAAAACACCCAAGCCACTCCATCTACCCTCTAACATCAACTTTGCCCCTATCATAGCAGGTACTCCTGTTGTGTAAGAAACAGCTTGAGACTTCACCTCTGCATAGCATTTTTCATGGTCACTCACTTGATAGATATATATTTGCTTTTTTTTACCATCTTTGAGACCCTTACAGACTACACCTATGTTTGTTTTACCTTTTGTTCTACTTCCTAAAGAAGCTGGATCTGGGAGAAGTGTCTTTAAAAACTCGATAGGGATTATCTTTTGTCCTTGATGCTCTACCTCTTTTATGCCAAGCATTCCCACATTTTGTAAACACTTCATGTGTGTTAAATAACTCTGTCCAAAGGTCATAAAAAAACGAATTCTTTTGAGTCCTTTTATGTGTTTCACTAAAGATTCCATCTCTTCATGGTAAAGCAGATAAGAGTCACGCTCTCCTACTTCTGGATAATTCCAAATCATCTTCACTTCCATAGGTTTACTTGTAAACCACTCTCCATTTTCCCAGTATCTACCATTTGCTGAGACTTCACGAAGGTTTATCTCTGGATTAAAATTTGTTGCAAAAGAGTATCCATGATCACCATCATTACAATCCAAAATATCTATAGTCTCTATCTCATCAAAATAATGCTTTTGTGCATAAGCACAAAAGACATTAGTCACACCGGGGTCAAATCCACTTCCAAGAAGTCCCATGATACCAGCTTCTTTAAAAGCATCTCCTCTCGCCCATTGCTCTTTGTACTCAAATTTAGCCACATCTGGATGCTCATAATTTGCAGTATCAAGATAAGGGGTTTTTGTAGCTATACATGCATCCATGATGGTCAAATCTTGGTATGGCAATGCCACATTTATCACAATATCTGCTTGAACTTCTTGGATAAGGGAGATAAGAGCATCAACATTATCTGCATCTATACAAGCAGTCACTATATTTGCACTTGGCAATTCAGACTTGATGGCATCACATTTTGAGAGTGTCCGACTTGCAAGAACAATCTTCCCAAATATGTTTTTATTTTTTACACACTTATGAACAACAACACGACCTACTCCACCTGCACCTATGATTAAAGTAGTTTTACTCAAAAAATTTCTCCACAAGCGTTGTACTCCACAACTCGTAAAAACCATGCTCTTTTTTCGCACCATCAAAAAGTTGTGAAATTACTTTTCGTAAACTCTCTTCTTCTAAGTTATGTATTTTAACTAGGGCGACCCCATGACTACACTCATCAGTAGATATATCATCTTTAAAAACAAATCCTTCTGTGAGCATCGAGTCTATAAACCTTTGCTTTTGTGAATCGGTATCGAACATAGCATAGTGTTCCACCTCTCTTAACTCACTTTGGATATCACCCTCTTCTTTTAAGAGCTCAACTATTTTTGAAGACTCCATAAAACAGTATTCTAACTCATTTGGCATGAGGTTTGCAGTATAGAAGTCCCATTTTGTATCTCTCACAACGCCATGCTCAAAAATCAATTTATTTTGTTCAAGAAATTTTTTTATACTGTGCAAAAGATTTTTAGAATTAAGTGCATAAAAATACAGCTCTATCCATCCATCAATGTCACGCATACCAACATACTTAACCAATGAATTTTTCTCTAAAGTAAGGATGATAGACTCTTTCATCTCTAAAAACTCTTCTTGTGCATCTTCATCTTTGCTTTTAAAATCATACTTTATAAAAAGCGAAAAGAGCCAAGGAAACTCTCTTTGCATTGCATCAATTTCTAGCTCTACTTCAACATCTATACCATCTTCATCTGTACGAAAAACTTCTCTCATTTTATATCTTTATGTTTTTTAAAAAGATTATAGCAAATTTTAGAAATTTCTAGTATAATCTGCAAAATAAAATCCCAAATCATGCAAGGATAATGAGTGCGTTTTACTCTTGTAAAAAACCTTAAAAAAGACAAACAAATGAGTACTATCCTCATAGGTCTTCTGAGTGCTATCTTACTCTATCTTATAGCTGATTTTTTTGTGAAGTATTTTAGTATTGGTCTCACACCAGATGCACTTAAACTTTCACTATTTGGCAACGAAGAAGAGTTTGTTGACCCTATGAGTATCTCCTCTTTTTTAGAGTTTTGGCATACAGAGATATTTTTCATCATGATGCTACTTTTAACACTGAGTGCTGTTTATATCCGAAGTGTCTCTCAGGTAAAACACTATAAATTTACTCTTAACTTAGTGATGAGTTCTGCTCTTATCTCCCTTGTATCCTTGCCTCTTGCTTATTATGTGTCAGAAAGCTTTGTATATCTTTATGTGCTTACATTTTTTTTATGGCATCTTGGGGCCATCAAGATGTCTCTAAGAAGCCTTTTGGAACTGTATGCATAATAGCTACAAAATTTCGATTAT
>WFMY01000126.1 GCA_015488855.1 Helicobacteraceae bacterium | reverse complement strand
CTGTGTCTTCCACAGCCTTTAGCGCATCCTGAAAATCCTATTTTGATTCCATGTTTTTTTATCATCTCAATTGGAAGATATGATGTTTCATCTTTAATGTTCCAAAATGAAAATGGACAATACTCACTCCCGGCACAAGCTATTATGCCGTGATGCGAGTTTGGTGAACTTATACATTCTTGAATATTTTGTATGCCATAGAGGTATATGTTTTGATCAATGCCCAGTTTAATCTGTAAGTTTTGCTCTGCGGCATAATTGCATATATTTTGAATCTCTTGAATGCTTATGCGACCATAATCACTCTGGTAACAATAGGCGTAACTTCTATCTTTTAATTTCTCAAACTCAGAAAATTTCCTTTTTTGTACATGTAGTTCTCCGGCAGATGTAAACTTTTTGTTAAATCCTATTTGAATGTATTGTTTAAATTTTTCGATGCCTATCATTTGAAGCAGGTGAAACAATCTTGTTTTAGAGCGTGTGCCCCTGTAGCCATATATTATAAATGCTTGTAAAAATGCTTTAAAAAATAAAAAGACTTCATCCGGCTTTAAAAAGATATCTGCATCTTGCGCAATCTCAGAATTTTTTCCACCCATGAAAATATTAAAGCCATAAATATCATTTTTTTTAGCTAGTGCAAAATAAAGATCGTTTGAGAAAAGTGATACGGTATTTTCTTTGTTTGCAGATATACCCACAGATATCCGCCTTGGCAGCATCCCCATAAAGTTTGGCTTTTTTTGAACATATTGATGCATCTGCTCAATAATTGGCGTTACATGTATAATGTTATCTTTTGTAACGCCATCATAAATGTCTGTTGTGATACTTCTGACGTTATCGCTTATGCTCTGCCAAGTTGTAACTTCAAGATTGTTGATTGCTTCAAATACACCCAAAACATTATCTGCGGTTAATCCATGAATCTGCAAACCGGCTCTAGCTGTCAGTATAATGCTTGCATCATTTTTTTTGGCTATTTTAGCTATATCGTTTAACTGTTGTATGGAAATTTGCCCGGCTATTAATTTGATGCGAACGGCAAATTCATCTTCTGCAAAACCAAGGTTGATGATACCAAAATTTTCAATATAATATCTATCAATATTTGATAAATTGTTAAAATCCAAAGTGTCTATCTGCGTATAAAAATCATACGGCTTCATTCTTTGTTTATAGCGTTCGTATTTATTTAGCTTTAGTGGTTCTTGCATCATAAGTCCCTTTTATGTATATTAGCAAAATTTAGATATGTTTTATATTGATACAAATCAAGATAAAAATTAAAATATATTGTATAATTATACAATATAGGAGTAATATCATGGCACAACATTATGAAACAATATTAAACCACTATCAGTTTACTCAAGAAGACAGTGATGTTTTGATGAGTTTAGAGCAACGGATGCAGCCACTTCGTGAAGAGTTTATCAACGGCTTTTATGATTATATTTGGAAATTTGGTGAGACGGCTACATTTTTAAAAAACAAAGAAGTTATAAGCTATCACAGAGAAAAGATACAAGAATGGTTTATCAATCTTTTTTGTGGAAAATATGATATGAACTATTTTTTATATTTATATAAAATCGGAGAGATACATGTAAAGATAGGTTTGCCGACACACTATGTTAACGCTGCTTTTACATATGTTAGAACATTTATCTCACAGCGCATCCAAAATGACTGCGGTGACAGAGAAAAATTATTAAAAGAGGTAAGAGCAGTTGAAAAGATTATAGATATAAATCTTGATATATTGACAAGCTCTTATAGAGAAGAAGAACTTAGCAGGTATCTGTCAATGTCAAAAGGTGAAAGAAAAATACTAATAGGTCTAAAACATTTTACGTCATATACTAATCTTGCATTAGCTGGCGCTTTAGCACTTGTAGCTATTTTTGCCGTTAGTTTATTTTTATATGATGTATATAATTTATTTTTTTCCGGCATGGAGATACAAAAAGGCATTTTAACAGTTTTTGGAAGTTTGCTAATTTTATGGGCTGCTATTGAATTGATTCATGAAGAGATTAAACATCTTCAAGGAGATGGATTTGCGATAGGTACATTTATAATGCTAGCTATGGCAGCGCTTATACGTAAAATACTTATTTACTCTTTATCATCGTCAAAAATGCACGAATTATTAATTATAGGGCTAGTGACGGTTGGGCTCGCCGTATCTTATTGGCTAGTAGGCATCAATAAAAGAACTGTGATAGACTAGAAATTACCGCCATTTCTAAACTCAGCTATTTCAGACTCGACCATATCATCAATGATGATTTCATAGAGTTTTGTGATAAGATTTGGCGAGAGGTTTAAAGCTAGAGCTTTATGTCTTACGTTTTGCAGCACCTCATCTACTCTGTCCTTTGCTTTTATCTCCTCGATACTGTTTTTAAATTTGACTGCCTGACGAATATACCGGGCACGTTTGGAGATGAGTTTTACGATTTCATCATCAAGTTTATCAATCTCTTCTCTGACCTCTTTTAGTGAATGGCACTCTCTCATAAATATCTCCTTGTGTTGTTGATTTGATATTGTATCAATTTTTACCAAAATTTAGCGTAAAGCCCCTAGTTTCAACTATGGGGATATAAGCGTACACTTTCAAATATTTATACAATAATTGTATTATTTATACAATTATTGTATAATACCTTATGAGCAATAAAACAGAGTATAAATCCAATCATAATATTGTCTATTCTTGCAAATATCACATTATTTGGTGTCCTAAGTATAGACGAAAAGTATTAGTTGGAGATGTAGAGAAACGCTTAAAAGAGATTATTAATGAAGTTGCCCTTGAGTTAAATGTCGAAATAATAGAGATGGAAACAGACAAAGACCATATACATATTTTAGCAGATGTTGATCCACAGTTTGGGGTTATGAATTTTGTTAAAAAATGTAAAGGTAGGAGTAGTAGAATTTTAAGAGATGAGTTTCATCACT
>WFMY01000125.1 GCA_015488855.1 Helicobacteraceae bacterium | reverse complement strand
GTGCTGTGAGTTTGTTTGGGTTTGTAGGGGCACTGCTGAGTGTCTTTTTACTCCTGTATCTCGCCCAATTTTTAAAGACTGCTCCCCATACAAGTCTGCTCCTCTTAGGTATAGCCCTCTCTTTGTTTTACTCTTCAGCACTTATGATAGTCTTTTACCTTGGAAGCCCTATACAAAACGATATGCTCCTACGATTTACTATGGGGAGCTTGAGCATCATAGGTTACTCAGAGCCACTCACTATAGCATTTATAGGGATTTTGTTCCTCTTTAGTATCTACATCTATAGATTTGAGCTTCAACTCCTCAGTATCTCTGATGAGGGGGCAAAACTCAAAGGAGTCGATACAAAAAAAGTAAGCTTTATCCTACTCATAATCGCCTCTTTCGCGATTGGCTCACTTGTAAGCATCAGTGGTCCCATAGGTTTTATCGGTCTGATTGTCCCCCACATCATCGCAAAACTTTATCCAAGCTCCATCAAAGAACGCATAGGAAAAACTGCACTTTTTGGTGCTCTTTTTTTAGTGATGTGCGATACCCTCACCCGCATCATCCAAACCCAAAGTGAACTCCCCATCGGCATAGTTACAGCCCTCATAGGTGGACCTTTTTTCATCTATCTCATCATCTCGAAAAGTTCAAGAAAAAAAATATAACAAAAGGAGATCTAAAAAATGTCTTACGAATCTTGGTTTAACGACTTTGCAAATAAACACAGAGCTATCGTAGAGAAGCTCGTTAACAATAATTTTACCAAAGAGGAGATTATTGACTACTTTGACTTTGACAATATGCTCAAAAAAGAAAACGATTTTTGCCCTCTCTACAAAGAGAACAAAAAATGTCACGATATGGAGGAGCTCAACTGCTATCTCTGTGCCTGTCCTAACTTCCGTTTTAATGATGAGGGCATCAAAACATATAATGATAAAAAAATTCTCAGTGAATGTGAGATTCACAATGGAGAAAAACTTCTTGCAGGGGATAAAATCCATCAAGACTGCTCAAAATGCACCGTCCCACACCATAAAAGTTACATCAGTAAGAATTTTGACTTGGATTGGAAGAAGATAATGAGTAGCTCTAATCTAAATGTTACATAACTTATCTTATAATAAGAACTCAATACACAAGGAAAAAAATGAAAAAAATTATAATAAGTCTACTTTTAAGTATAGTCTTTTTAGGATGTGCATCAAGTAATGAAAAAACACAAAATCAAGAGCCAAAACTTCTAGTAGGTAAAACACTCTCTAATATCACTCTCAATGATCAATTTGGCAAGCCTCAAACGATACCAAGTGATACAACAACAGTTATCTTTGCTTTTTCAAAACCTATGGGACACCTTTGTAATGACTTTTTTGCAAGGCAAAGCCCCACCTATCTTAAGGATAACAAAGCCATTTTTATCGCAGATATCAGTGGAGCACCCTCTCTCATAAGAAGTATGTTTATCATCCCTGGACTCAAAAAGTTTCACCATAAAGTCTTGATTTTAGATAATGAAGATGTTGCAAAAGAGTACAAAGTTGGCATGGATATAGACAAAATTGCCGTTGTCAGCATCAAAGATGGCATCATCACTGCCATCAAAACAGCAACTACTCCAAATGAACTCAAAGCACTCATTCACTAAAGGATTACAAATGCCAAAATTCTCAAGAAGAAATTTTATCCAAAGTGCGATGGTTCTGAGTGCATCAGCTCTAGTTACGCCAACTCTCCAAGCACAAACAAATGAAACACTTAGTTTTATCCATGTAACAGACTCACACATGGATTTCGCTGATGTAGAGAGTGTCCAAGCGATAGAACTTATGGTCTCATACATCAACAAAAACTACAAAAATCTAGACTTTGTTCTCTTTGGTGGGGACAACTACAATAACAATGTAGAGGACAACAAAGATGCTGTACTTTTTAAATATATCGTTGATAAACTCCACTGCCCTTACTACATAGTGAGAGGGAACAAAGAGTCATCGCCAACCACAAAGCTCAAAAGCATACTTTCAAAAGATTTTGAAAATATCTTTTTGCAAGATAAAGACTTACTCACAAACAACAAAGATTGGCTTATCCAAAAAAAAGGCTATATGGTCTTAGGGCTAGATAGTTGCATAGAGCATCAAAACAATGGTCGATACACCCCAGATACACTAGAGTTTGCAGAATCCGTACTCAAAAAGAAGCAACCTACCATCATCCTCAACCATCACCCCTACACAAACTACTGGAAGGGAACTGAGGCTAAAGATATAAAAAAATATGTACTCACCAACACCAAAGAGACACAACAAAGACTCTTCAAGTACCCAAATCTCCTCCTTACACTCTCAGGTCATAAACACATAGACTCTGTTAGTAAAATAAACAATACAACAGTGATTGTTACTCGTGGCTTTGTGCGACCACTTGATTTGGATATGTACCCGATGCGTTATGTAGAGATACAAGGGGATGCGATACAAGAGAAGATTATTTACACAACCTGAGTATATCATTATGAATAAAAAAAACACTCTTAACAATGATACAATACTAAAAGAGATTGAGCATTTACTCTTTGTAGTTTTATTTAAAAATTAAAATGGTTGTAAACAATGGACATTACTTTACTTATAGAAACAATTTTAGGCTTAGTAGTTATTTTAGCAATCTTGGTATTTATTTTAATCATGCCAGAAAAAAAACAGAAAAAGAAAATATATACAACAAAATCTAAACCAGTAAGAAAAACAGATTTAGAATCATTGAGATATATTATCAGAAATAGAGTTTCCACAAAAGAACAGCTCAAACAAGCTCTTGACGATGTTCTCAAATATCATGGGAGTATTCCAAAGAAGTTCGGCTCACGAATGAACCCTCTTTTTAATGGGTATATGGAGATACTCATTATGGTTTGTCGCCATCCAAATACAGATAAAGATATCATCATCAGTTTTGATAAAGAGCTTTCAAAGCGTAACCCTGAGTATCAAAACGAGATCAATGATTCGCTTAAGAGAGGACTTGATTCAAGAGGAATTGTCTAAATTTTTAAAGATATAATAACCTTTGTACCGTTCCCCTCGGTGGAGTTTATCATGAGTTTGTAAGAGTATTTTTTAGTGATCTCATCTATGATATTGAGTCCTACTCCAAAGCCACCCGCGTAGTCATTTGCTCTTGTAAATCTTTTTAGGATACTACTGAGTTTATCTTTAGCTATCCCTATCCCCTCATCTTTGACAATAAGTTTTTCTTGTGATATCTCTACATATATCTGTGAGTTTGGACGGGAATATTTAATAGCATTGCTCAAAAGATTATTAATAAGCATTTTAGCTTTTGTTGGAGCTATGTTGAGCGTGCAGCTCTTATGAATAAACTCAAAGGAGATATTTTTTTTCTCTAAGAGTTCGTTGAAGTATGCTATGGAATCTTTCACTACCAAGTCAAATCTAAGCTTTTCATCCTCCTCTTTTGATTCAAAACTTATGTAGCTAAGTGATGCATAGATATCATAAAGTTGTTTGGTGCTTATAGAGATATTTTGTATAATCTTTGCATCATAAGTTTTTTTTGTTTTTGCTCTTGAGGTACTCATCATCAACGCACTAATAGGGGTATTAAGTTCATGTGTCGTGTCTTTAACAAAGTTTTCTATCTCTTGCATCTTTTCTTTGATAGGGCGTAAAAATATCTTTCCCAAGACGACAGAAACAATGAGGATAAACATAAGAACAAGCGTCGTGACTAAAAATATCTTCTCTTTTATATCATTGAGTGAGCTTGCACAGGAGGTGCTTTGTATTACTATATAGGTGACCCCAAGATGCCCAGATGGTCCAGTTGAGATTACGGTAAATATTTTATCTTTCATATAGTAGTCTTTTGAAAAATCAATATCTTGTTGAGAACTCCCATAAACAAGAGTATGCTTTTTATCATACAGACCTACACTTGCATTATCATAAACCTTGAGATTAAGAGGTTTTTCCATCATGTGGGCTTTTATCACCTCTGTACTTACTTCATCAGCAATATGTTTGAGTTTGTAGTAATCATAACTTTTTTGCATAGTTGTTTGTGCCGAGTAAAACCAATAACTTGAGGTGAAGAGAAGTATAGTGGATGATATGAGGTAGAGAGATAAAAATTGCCAAAAAGATTTTTGTGTCAGTTTATTCATAGATATATCCATTGCCTCGGAGTGTTTTAATCTTATCTTTTGATATAAGCTCACGGAGTGTTCTGATGTGTGAGCGAATAGTTGCATCGCTAGGGATATTGTCGAAGTCCCAAATATTTTGAGTTAACTCTTCAGTGGAGATAAGCCTTGCAGGGTTGTTGAGCAGATATTCCAATATTTTTGCATCTTTAGAGCTAAGAGTGAAGATCTCTCCATTTTTGTTGATCTCTCTTTTGTCTGGACAAAAAGTTATTTGAGTGTCTATCTCTATGCGAACTTCATTTTTGATATGAAAAATCTTTTGAGTATTTTTGATGCGTACACTAAGCTCCTCAAGTGCAAAAGGTTTTTTTATATAGTCACAAGCACCAAGTTCAAAAGCAGTTTTTAGGTACTTGGTGTCAGTGTATGCAGTGATGATGATGGTTGGTGTTGTGTCGTTAAATTCACGCAACTCTTTGAGTAGGTCTAAACCATTTTGTCCTGATACATTGATATCAAAGATAAAAAGGTCATATTTGTTTGTCTCAAGCTTACTATAAACTTCTTGCGAATTGTAAGCATAATCAATACTCCAAGACTCTCTTAAATAGTCTAAAATAATATCACTCAAAACTGCATCATCTTCCATCAGTAAAATATTCAAAATCAATCCTTTGAAATATTTTAGCATAAATTAAAAGAATAGTCTTAATTTCATTACACAAAGATTACACACTTCAACGCTATAATTTTTCAAATAATTTCAAAAGGATATACAATGGGTAAGTTAAAACTATCTGCACTTCTTATAGGGGCTGCACTATTTTTAGGATTAGGGGCGACTTCATTAAGTGCTGCATCTAAGTGTGGAGCTGGTAAATGTGGTGGATCATCTGCTAAGAAAGAGAAAAAAACTGCTATGAAATGTGGCGCTGGTAAATGCGGAAGTTCTATGAAAAAAGCTTCAAAATGTGGTGCAGGTAAATGTGGAGCTACAAAAAAGAAAGCAGCTATGAAATGTGGAAGTTCTATGAAAAACAAAGATGCTTCAAAAAAGAAAGCAGCTATGAAATGTGGCGCTGGTAAATGCGGTTCTAAGTAAGCAACAAAGTTAAAATTTCATTGAAGTAGAGATTTTAAGCTCTACTTCTCCTCTCTCAAGTCCCCAACAAACTCCATAACATGATAAATCATATTTTCTTCATTTGTTCCTGTAAGTAAAAAAGCACCCGGACCTTTAGAATAGATGGGTACATCTTCGCCAGAATGCGTTTCGTTTTTGAGTGGTATCATCGCTTCTTGATGAAAACCAGCCTTTGTTGTATCAACATGAGTTAAATCGACTCGCCCAGCATGAATCTTTTTTTTCCCTTTTGTAGCATCTGTTTCATTACCAAGATTTTTAAACCCTCGTCCATTTGTGTATCCAAGTGTCGTGTAGGGTAAGTTGTCAAGGGCTAGTTCATCTTCATCTTTAGCAAGACCGTGTTCATCTGTACTCCTTACTTTTCCAAGGATTGGATTACCCCGTTTTGGATACCCAGACATTGTAAAAACATGGGAGTGGTCTGCTGTAACGATGATGAGGGTATCATCATCATTTGTAAGAGCATCTGCTTTTGCCACAGCTTTTGAGAGTTCGATGGTTTCATTGAGTGCATTAAAAGCATTGCCAGCATGGTGGGCATGGTCGATGCGACCTGATTCTACCATAAGAAAAAAACCTTTTTTATTTTTACTTAAAATCTCTAT
>WFMY01000124.1 GCA_015488855.1 Helicobacteraceae bacterium | reverse complement strand
TAAAAGAGGTAAGCTTCTCCTACTCCAAAGAGAAACCTATCTTAAAAAATATCTCCCTTAAGATAAGTTCAGGATCTAAGATAGCCCTCATAGGGGCTAGTGGAAGTGGTAAAACTACCTTAGCCCAAGTGATATCTGGTTTTTACGCTAAAGAGAGTGGCCAACTCACTTACAATAACACACGCATAGAAGAACTTGATAAAAAATCCCTCAGACAAAAAGTATTTCTCGTCTTACAGATGCCTATACTTTTCAACTCTAGCCTACGCTTTAACATCACGATGGGGGATACTGCTATCACAGATACGATGATTTATGATGCACTTAAAACTGCGCAACTCAGTGAGATGATAGAGCAGATGGAAGATGGGCTAGACACCATTGTCGGGCGTCATGGCATCCGTCTCTCTGGAGGGCAAAGACAGAGACTAAGCATCGCGCGGATGCTCATAGCAAAGCCAAGTGTTGTGATCTTTGATGAATCTACCTCAGCTCTTGATGTGCATACAGAAATGAAACTTCAAGATGCTCTCGAGCCATTTTTACAAGACAAAACAGTGATCACCATAGCCCATAGACTTAGCACCGTTAAACATGCTGACTTGATTCATGTACTTGATGATGGGCATCTAGTACAAAGTGGTACGCACAAAGAGCTTGAGTCCGAAGAGGGTCATTATAGTGAATTTGTAAAAAGGCAACTTATCTAAATGGTTCAAGAGCATCAACAACTTTTAAAATGGTACAAAGTTCATGGCAGACATGCTCTCCCTTGGCGTAACACTCAAAATCTCTACCATGTTTACCTCAGCGAGATTATGCTCCAACAAACCCAAGTCAATCGTGTTCGAGATGAGTATTACCCTCAGTTTTTAGAGAAGTTTCCCAGCCTTGATGCTCTTGCAAATGCTCCACTTGATGATGTGTTGAGTGCTTGGAGTGGGCTTGGTTACTACAGGCGTGCAAAAAATCTCCATAATTGTGCAAAAGAGTGCAATGGAGTGTTGCCACAAAGAGAAGCTGAACTTCTCAAACTCTCTGGTATCGGTCGCTACACTGCAAGTGCAATTTGTTGTTTTGGTCTCAGTCAAAGCATCCCTGTGGTTGACACAAACATCGCAAGGGTACTCAAACGCTACTTTGCACTCCTCGATCAAACCGATAAAACTATATGGCAATATGCTACAAAATTTGTCAATGACAAAGACCCAAGGCATCACAATCTCGCATTGATGGATCTGGGTTCGCTTGTTTGCCTACCAAAAAATCCAAAATGTGGTGCGTGTCCACTCAAAGAAAATTGCCAAGGCAAAGAGGAACCCCAACTCTACACCCAAACAAAGAAAAAAGTCTACATTGCAATGGAACTCTATTTTGGAGTGCTTATCAAAGAGGGCAAAATAGCCCTACAACTCTCAGATGACAATATGTACAAAGATATGCTCGTACTTCCAAAAGTCGAGCCACTTGAAGAGAAGCTCATAGCAAAGTTTAAACACTCCTACACAAAGTACCGCCTAGATGTGCATCTCTATGAGGTTGAAGAGATCAGCGGTGAGATAATCTGGATAGACTTAGACAAATTTGACTCAGCTCCCATCTCTTCGCTTACAAAAAAAATAAAAGTTATGGTATAATCAACTATGAAGATTAAAAAACTTGTCGCTTTATCATTGTTTATTGCACTCAGCTTTAGTGTCATGCATGGTTTTGCTTTTGCACTGCTTGACCAAGACCATTGCAGTACAACTGAGTATGTCTATGAAACAGAAAAACCCACTATGCATGGGGATATATGTGATGTCCATTACAAGTTTCATCAAGCCATCTATCTACCTACTAAAGCTATTGTCCTACCAAAAGTAGAGATAGAGCATCAAGAATTGGCACTCATAGATGAATCGTACTACTTTTACAACCCCTTAGAATTTTACAAACCTCCCATCGCTTAACCTAAATTTTTCAACTTTTTCAACTATAAAATAAATTTAGGATACAACAATGATAAAAGTATTATCAGCCATTGTCCTACTAAACGCATCACTTTTTGCACAAAATTTTGATGAGTTTTTAGACAATGCACTCAAAAATTCGCCTTATTTGAAGGCATCAAACTTAAACATAGACCAAGCCAAAGAAAGTGGAGATGCACTCACAAGATATGCTAATCCAACTATTGAACTTGAGGCTGCAAAGTTCTCTCCTAATGTTGGAAAGAGTGCTATGGGATATAGAGCATTGTACTCACAACCCATAAGACTTTGGGGTGTTGGCGAGGACAAAGAAAATCTTTCTTTTGCTATAAAAGAAAAAGCGTTATCACTCTATGCTTTGAAAAAAGCCAGATTTATACAACAAATCTCTTTATTGTATGTAAATTATGCAAATAAAAAGAAACTATTGGCTTTGGGTGACCAAGAACTCAGCATCGCTAAAAATATCTACCATATCTCTATAGAAAGAAATAAAGCTGGAACGATTTCTAAAGGTATATTACTCCAAGCACAAGTAGATTATGAGATGGTGCAAGTACGGATAAATACTCTTGCACTTGCATCACAAAACTCCTACTATCAACTCTTAAAAAAGGCAGGGATAAATGAAGAGATAGATTTAGATTTCAGTAGTTCTTTTGGTATTGAAAAAAAAAGCGATATTTATGAGAACCCTGACTTAAAACTGATACAAGCAAATCAGAAAAAATCATTAGCTAATGCACAGGTCAACTCAAACAAAATTGAGTGGGTATCAATAATAACTGATTATCAAAAGAAACCAACTAAGAATATACTCCGAGTTGGTATGTCTATTCCTCTTGCAATATTCAATACAAAATCACAAGAGAAAAGAATCTCTGACCTTCAAGCAAACCAGTCGGATCTTCTTTCGCAAAATAAACAAACACAACTTCACATGGAACTCTTGCGACTTAAAAAACAACGAGAACTACTTGTAGAGCTAAAAAAATCAAATGAGAAAACTTTGGTAACTCAAATCAATCTACTAAAAATGTTTGAACAAGGTTATAAAATAGCAAGTATAAATCTTCTTCAGTTTCAAAGCATTAAAAACACTCTTATTACAACCAAGATAAATATTATCAACCTCAACACTGCATTAGACAACAATGCCATCAACTTAAACTATATCTCAGGAGCATATAATGATTAGAATATTTCTATTTACAGCACTTATTATTTTAGGTCTTCATGCAGTGGAGATTCCTACTGCAAAAGCAACAAAAAGAGCATTTTTTCAAAATGTAAAACTCAATGCTCAGATAATTCAACTCCCAAATGCAAAACAATCTATCATGTCGCAAGTAAGTGGACATATAGAAAAGTATTTTATCAAAGCTGGACAAAAGGTAAAGAAGGGGCAAAAAGTAGTCCTCATAGAGTCTATCACAATCTCTAAAATGACCTCTGAGTACATCTCTCAGAAGAAACAACTTATCGCCCAAGAAAAAAACTATGAAGCAACTTTGGCTTTGTATAAAAAAGGGATGACCTCACTCCAAGCACTTAACCGAGAGAGCATCACAAAAGATGGACTTTTAGCAAAACTCAATGCTCTAAAATCTCAGCTAAGTATACTTGGCATCAAAACATCCAAACTCATAAGAGCATCTGCAAAATTTATCTTGTATGCACATAGTGATGGGATAGTATCAAAAATTTCGCTACCTACACATTCAAGTGTTTCTCAAAATACACAAATCATCTCACTCCTAAAAGATAAAGCGTACTACCTCAAATCTTTTTTACCACTCGAGTATGCTCCAAAAATAAAAATAGGACAAAAGATAGTGATGCATGAAAATGGAAAAAATATTATCTCCCAGATAACACAGATCTTGCCCAATGTTGATGCAACAACACAACGCATAGTTCTGCTCTCATCCATAGATAAAAAAGCACAAAACCTCTTCATCAATGCTTACACATCGGCGACACTTTATTTTGGAGCTTCAAAATCTTTTATCTCAATAAAAAAATCTGCACTTTCATTTTTCGACAATGAGTGGGTTGTATTTATTCCAATAGATGCACAGGGGGATGAAATCCCTTATGAAGTTCGTGTTGTAGAGCCTGTGATTGCAGATGAATCTTTCGTAGGAGTCAAAGGCTTAGATGAGGGTGAAGAGTATGTAAGCGACAAAAGTTATTATGTAAAATCAATGCTACTCAAATCATCTATGGGCGATGGTGACTAAGATGTTAAATAGTCTCATAGATATATCACTCAAGTATAAACTTTTAGTGATTACACTTTTTTTAACCATCAGTGCCTTTGGATATAAGGCTTATACGGAGATACCAGTGGATGCTTTTCCAGACATCACCCCAAAACAGGTAGTTATCTACACTGAGAGTCCAGGAAACTCAGCACAAGACATAGAAAAACTCATCACCTACCCGATAGAATCAGCAGTCTCAGGTATGGCTGGGGTCAAACTCATCATGTCTAACTCTATCTTTGGACTCTCCTATGTTTCCATATTTTTTGAAGACAAGTATGATATATACTTTTTGCGTCAGTTAGTTTCTGAGCGTCTTGCAAGTGTGAGCATTCCAAATGGTTGGGGTAAACCTGTTCTTGGTCCAAACACTACTGGACTTGGTCAAGTGTATTGGTATCAGGTGAAAGACACAACAGGCAAATACTCTTTGCGAGAGATTCGCGAAATGCAAAAGTACATTGTAACGCCACTTTTTAAAAGTGTTGCTGGTGTTGAAGATGTGATTAGCTGGGGTGGGGATAGAAAACAATATGATCTCCTCATCGACACAAAAAAACTTCAAGATGTCTCCATCACCTACGGGGATATTGTCAATGCCTTGCAAAAAAGCAATCAAGCGGCAGGGGGACAATACCTAGAATTTAACCGTGAACAGTATCTCATCCGTGGAGCTGGGCTGTACAAATCGCTTGAGGATATTCGCAATACTGTTGTCAAGTCTACTGCAGGTCAGTCAGTCACCATCGGTGATGTAGCTACAGTGCAGAGTGCATCAGCTCCAAGATTTGGGGCAGTAAGTATAGATGGCGATGAAGCGGTTATGGGGATGGTGTTGCAACGAACTGCTACTAATGCGGCAAAGGTTGTTGAACAGATCAAGGAAAAACTCCCAACCGTCAATGCAGCACTTCCAAAGGGGGTTGAGATCAGCACCATATATGATAGGACAGAGATAACTCATAAAGCGGTCAATACTATGACCTCAGCTCTTGCATCTGGGGTAGTCCTTGTAGCTATTGTGTTGTTTTTGTTTTTGTTTGAGCTTAGAAGTGCTTTCATCGTTATCATCTCGCTACCGCTCTCTTTGCTCATCGCATTTTTACTCATGGACTATTACGGAGTCAGTGCAAACCTCATGAGTCTCTCTGGTCTTGCTATCGCTGTTGGGATGATAGTCGATGGAACCATCGTTATAGTGGAGAACTCCTTTAGGAAACTCCATGAAGAACCAGATGCCGATAAACTTAGCGTCATCTCAGATGCTGCAAAAGAGGTAGCCGTTCCTGTTACTTTTGCAGTCCTTATCATCGCTGCAGTCTTCATCCCTCTTCTTTCACTTGATGGACTCGCGGGCAAACTCTACTCACCAATGGCACTCAATATTGTATTTGTTATGCTTGGCTCTTTAGCAGTTGCCCTTATCTTGGTGCCTACTCTTTCACTGCTTTTACTCAAACCAACAGGTTCTAGTGAAAATGCTGTGATGCGGGCTATCAAAAAAGGCTATACACCTTTTTTAAACTATGCACTCAATCATGCAAAACCTATCTTAGTGGGAGTCACTCTACTTTTTGTTGTCCTAGCATACATACTTACTCTTCAAGGGAGAGAGTTTATGCCTACTCTCAACGAAGAATCTATCATGTATAGGGTTATTGCCATCCCTGGAACTGGCTTAAAGCACTCAACAGAGATTTCTAAACTCATAGAGAAACATATCCTCAAAAACTATCCAAATGAGGTAAGTTCAGTTTTGAGTATGATAGGAAGAAGTGAGAAAGGGGAGACTGCTCAGGCAAACTACATGGAAGTTTTACTAACACTTAAACCTAAGATACAGGATTTAGATGCACTAACAAAAAAGATGAATAAAGATCTACAAAGTAGTTTTACTTTTGTTCAATTTATCTCTACACAACCTATCGCTATGCGGATAGAGGAGTTACTCGAGGGTGTCAAAGCTGAACTTGCGATCAAAATCTTTGGAGATGACCAAAAAGTGTTAGACAAGATCTCAAAAGAGATACAATCTGCACTTAGCAGTGTAGATGGACTTGAGGGGATGGAACTTGAGAGCCAACTAGGACAAGCAACCATCAACATCGAGCCTGACTATCTTGCCCTTGCACGGTATGGCATCACTGTCGATGAAGTGATGACTCTCATCCGTAATGGTATCGGCGAAGAGAGTGTCACCCAAAAGATAGAAGGCATCCGCCGTTTTGGCATCGTAGCTAAAATAAAAGATGCAAAAAAGGATATACAGAGCATCAAAGATGTAACCCTACGAGCAAAAAATGGCTCCATTGTAACACTTGAACAGATTTGTAATATCACAGTTAAGCAAGGTGCATCTTTTATCAAAAGAGAAAACCTAAGTCGCTATATGCTCCTCTCTATGGAGGTAGAGGGTCGAGATATTGCCTCTTTTGTACAAGAAGCGAAAGAGGTTATTAAAGCTAAAGTGAGTATTCCTGATGGCTACTACATCACTTGGGCTGGTGACTTCAAAAATATGCAAGAAGCTACACAAAGGTTAATGGTTATCATACCTATAACTATCTTTTTAGTTATCCTCTTACTCTATACAGCGTTTAATTCACTCTCAAAGGCGATGCTCATCCTCATCAATGTACCTTTTGGCTTCATCGGTGGGATTATCGCTCTTGTTGTCAGTGGGATATATCTCTCTGTTTCAGCCATAGTAGGTTTTTTGGCTATCTTTGCCATAGCGATTCTCAATGGTATTGTCCTTGTAAGCTTCATAGATGAACTCAGAGTAAAATTTCCTGATGTTGACTTAAAAACATTGCTCAAAGATGCAACCCTACTTCGTCTTCGTCCAGTCCTCATGACAGCATTTACAACACTCTTTGGGATTTTACCGCTTCTTTATGCTACAGGTGTGGGAAGTGAGATACAGTATCCACTCTCAGTAGTTATCACGGGAGGGATTATCAGCTCAACACTGCTAACGCTTTTAGTCCTACCTGCTGGATATTATTTACTTTATAAAAAGAGAAGATAGCATTAGGCTATCTAAATTACACTTCGCTAACACTCATTGGTTACACTTCTCCTATCAAAACTTAAAGGATAACTTATGAGATACTCAAAAACATTAAAATTAGTCGCTACATCTATGGTAGCTAGCGCAATACTAGTAGGTTGTGGTGGTACTTCCAACAGTGCCAATACTGTAACAAATAGCGGTGTAGCTGTAGACCCTCAGCTTCAAGGCGCTACAGTCTTTTTAGATGAAAATAAAAATGGTTTATTTAACTCAGGTGAGCTAAGTACAACTACTGATAATTTGGGTAACTACTCTTTAACTATATCTAGCAACCAAGTAGGTTTACCCATTGTTGTTACAGGTGGGGTTGACCTTGTTACTAAAAAAGATTTCACTGGAAAACTTTCAGTTATCTCTGAAAATACCAATGCAAATCTACACATCACACCACTCACTACTTTAGTGTATCAAGCAAAACGAGCAAACCCAAATAAAGATATAACTACCATCAAAAGTGATTTGGCTACACAACTCAACATCAGTGTATCTGATATAGATAAAAATATCGTTGCAACTGGGAATGAAAACTTACTACAAATAGCTCTTCGTGTTCAAAAAATGGCACAAGGTATTGTTGACTCAAACAGTTCAAATTCTACTATAGAAAATGTCTATGCAGATATTGCTAGTGAGCTTAGTTCTCATCCTTTAGGTACTGCACTTGATAATGTACTTAATAAAAAGCTTAATGCTGGTAGCTTGGAGCATGCAAAACTCAAAGATTTAGATAGTGAGTTAAAAAATGTTGATAGCAATGGTACACTTACTGTGGATGAATTAGCACTCAGTATGGATAATATTGATAATAATATCTCAGCAACAACTACTTTAGCAGATCTGAATGTCACACTCTACAATAATGCAAGTATAATTGTCTCAACTCCTACAGAAGTTCAAGCACATCGCAAAGATAGAACTTTCAAAGCTCTTGGTCTGAGTGACTTAAATGCAACTCAAAAAGATGACATCATCAATAAAATG
>WFMY01000123.1 GCA_015488855.1 Helicobacteraceae bacterium | reverse complement strand
GAACTTGCAAAAAATCTTAAAAAACCAGTAATTGTTCATGCCCAAACTTTAAAAGGCAAGGGCTATGAAATCGCTGAGGGCAAAGAGGAAAAATGGCATGGTGTTGGTCCATTTGATTTGAGTGATGGTAAATCTTTTAAAAAATCATCTTCTAAAAGTGCTACGCAAATTTTTACAGAGTCCCTGCTTCATTTAGCACGAAAGAATGAAGAGATTGTAGGTGCAACAGCTGCTATGCCAAGTGGAACAGGACTGAGTGAACTTATGGAAGAATTTCCTGAGCGTTTTTGGGATGTGGCTATCGCAGAACAGCATGCGGTAACCTCGATGAGTGCTTTAGCAAAAGAGGGTTTTAAGCCATTTTGTACCATCTATTCTACTTTTTTACAACGGGGGTATGACCAAGTGATTCATGATACTTGTTTGATGGATTTACCCGTTGTATTTGCGCTTGATAGGGCAGGGATAGTCGGTGAAGATGGAGAAACGCACCAAGGTGCTTTTGATATCTCTTTTTTAAGAGCTATACCAAATATGACCCTGTTTGCTCCAAGAGATGAAAAATCTTTTCATCAAGCAATGAGATTCGCAAGTGAGTATAATCATCCCTGTTCGTTACGCTATCCAAGAGGCTCTTTTATAGAAACAGAGTTAGCTGAATCTGTCGAATTTGAGTTAGGAAAATCCCAACTGGTACGCTCAAGTAAGAGTGAGGTACTTTTCATAGGTTATGGAAATGGTGTAGGTCGTGCTTATGAGACAACAAAGTTTTTAGACTCTAGTGTGAGCATCTTAGACTTACGCTTTGTAAAACCACTCGATACTAAGATGCTAAAAGATTTAAGTAAAAAATATAAAAAATGGTTTGTGTTTTCGGACTCTTCAAAAGCTGGTGGTGTTGGTTCGGCAATACTAGAGTTTTTAGCAGATGCAAAAATACTTGGCATTGAGCTAGTAAGTTTTGAGTATGGTGATGAGTTTATTACACATGGAAATACACAACTTATAGAAGAATCACTGGGTATTTTACCAGAACAACTTGCAAAAAAAGTAAGGGGTGCTTAAATGAAAATCTAAGTGATGAAATTCTTTAGGTACAAAAATTTCATTTTCAATTCATTTAGATAAAATATAATACATAAAATCAATTAAGAGGATTCGTATCATCAAGCTCAAGAAATAGCTACCTAACTTGAGGATATAAAAATTAAATCTTTGATACAATTAAAACATGAAACTACTTATAATAGAAGATGATGAAAACATACTTTCACTGTTGCAAAGAGCATTTAGCGAAGATGGCTATGTGGTAGATAGTGCTATAGATGGTGAAGATGGGGAGTATCTTGCTACTATAAATAACTATGATGTTATCATTCTTGATTGGATGCTTCCACTGAAAAATGGCGTAGAAGTTATAAGCTCTCTTAGAGAAAAACACATCACAACTCCCGCTATTATGCTCAGTGCAAAAGGTGAGATAGAAGATAAAATATCAGGCTTAAAACATGGCGCGGATGATTATCTCTCAAAACCATTCTCTTTTTCAGAGCTAGAAGCAAGAGTAGAAGCACTCTACAGAAGAGATATCTCTCAAGGCGTTACACTTCTCAAAATAGACAATATTGAGATAGATAGTAATAAAAGAAAAGTAACAAAAGATGGTAAACAAATTGAACTTACATTAAAAGAGTATGAGCTTCTTATGTTTTTATTTAAAAATAAAAACACCTATGTATCAAACACCATGATAGAAGAGCAACTCTGGAACAATCAAGAATATATCAATTCAAATGTGATTCAGGTAACAGTATATCATCTGAGAAAAAAACTAGCTAAGGAACTTATAAAGAGTAACCGTGGATTGGGATATAAAGTTGAAATTTAACTCTCTCAAAACTCGTGTGCTAGTCTGGTTTGGAAGTATTGCTTTCGTAGTATTAGCACTTTTTGCACTTTTTTTTAACTACTTTTTAGATAAAAGTATAGATAACAATATAAAAAGCAGACTTGAATTTATTGCTCATAAATACAAAGATCATATAGCTACACAAAATGTTGGCATTGCTGTTGTTGAAGATAGTAACATAAGAATAAAAAATAGTGATTTTACCTTAGAACATCTTCAATATTTTTTACAAAAAAAAGAAAATTTTTTTATCTTAGAACATGCCCAAGATGATGACTATATAGATGCTCTTTATATAGAAACAATTGGCAAAAAAAAGATTATAATTTTTCAAAAAGATATTGCTAACAAAATAGAAAATATTCAGGATATTTTACTCTTTCTTATTCCTATTTTACTTTTAGTATTTATCTTTTTAGCAAGTAAGATGTTAGAGAGAATCTTATCTCCCATAAACAAACTTATAAATGCTACCAAAGATATGAGTGTAACTAAATTTACAAAAAGTATAACGGTTCCAAAAGAGGATGATGAGATAAAAGAGCTTGTCGTCTCTTTTAATGCGATGATAGAGAGGTTGCAAAAAGGGATAGAGCGTTTAGATAGGTTTAACTCCGATGTCTCTCATGAACTTAAAACTCCTTTGACTGTGATACAAGGAGAGGTAGAATTAGCTCTTAGAAAAACACGAAAGCCACTGCAGTATCAAAATACTTTAAGTACAATAGCAACACAATCAAAACAGATAGAAATCATAGTAAAACAGCTCCTGCTTCTTACAAAATACACCAAAGAAAACATAAAAGATTCATTTGAGGAGTGCCTACTTGATTCACTACTCATAGGGGTGATAGATAAGTTACAAATAAGACTTAGTGAAAAAAATCTACAACTGGAGATACAAAAGATAGAGCCTGTTGAGATGCAGGCAAATCCTGTTCTAATCGAGTCTATCTTTAGTAATATTATCGATAATGCTATAAAATACACGCCAAACGATAAAAAAATTTCTATCTGGCTTTATCAAGATTCTAAAATTCATTTTGTAGTAAAAGATGAGGGTATAGGGATAGATCAAGAGCATCTCTCAAAAATAACTCAGAGATTTTATAGAGTTGATAGCTCACGCAATAAAAAAATTGATGGCTTTGGACTTGGACTTAGTATTGTTAAAAATAGTGTTTTGATGCATGAAGGGAGTTTAGACATACAATCTGCAGGGACTAATGGGTTAATCATTAGTGTGGTATTTCCAAGTAATTATGGTATTGAATGCAATCTTTAGACAATCTTCACAATGTGCTTTTATAATTCTTGTAACTTTAAAGTAGGAGGACAGAAAATGAGTAAAGTTAATAGTTTAATGTGCTAAACTACAG
>WFMY01000122.1 GCA_015488855.1 Helicobacteraceae bacterium | reverse complement strand
ATGAACTTGAGAAAAAGATTTGGTTTTATCAATAAAGATTTTGAAAATTTGTTGTTTAGTACGAATCTTACATATATTCAATCAACGATTGTTCTCAATCAAGATCCAAACAATGATTACACCAGTCAACTAACAACGCAACAAAGACCAATGCAAGGACAGTCTCCATATGTTCTTAACTTTATTTTAGGCTATGATAGTGTAGATAATGGTAATAGTGCCCTCTTATTGTTTAATCAAATTGGTGAGAGAATTGTATCACTTGGAACCAATGGAAATAAAGATATTTACCAGCAACCATTTGCAAAACTTGACTTTGTCTGGATCTACGATATAAGTAAAAAAATGGATGGAGATACCTTTGGATATGCTCTACGGTTTAAAGCCAACAACCTTCTCAATTCAACAACAGAATTTACGCAAGGGGGCTTAGTTACATCACAGACAAGACCAGGAAGATATTACTCCATGAGGTTGAGTATAAACTACTAAAATTGTAATCAAAATGACACTTAAATGTATTAAAATTAACATAATTAAAGAGGAAATATGAAAAAAAGCATTTTAATAGTAGATGATGACAAGGATATCTTAGAACTCCTAGAATTTACCATGACAAACATCGGTTATGATGTTGTTGGTTTTTTAAATACTAAAAATGTTTCTAAGGTACTCCAAGAAGAAAGTATCGACCTTATCTTAATGGATAGGACACTGCCCAACATTGATGGAACTCTCTACATAGAGATGCTAAGAAGTAAAAATATCAACACCCCTGTTATCTTTATCTCTGCTAAAAGTAGTGCAGTGGAGGTCAAAGAGGGGTTTTTAGTAGGTGCTGATGACTACATAACCAAACCATTTAACATGGAGGAGTTGGTCTTACGCATCAAGGCAGTTTTACGCCGCTCTAGTCATGAAAGCATCGAGACGGTTGATACAATACAATATAAAGATATGTCACTAGACCTCAACATGAACCTTCTTAGTATTGGTTCAAAAAATATCGAACTAACAAAACTAGAGACCTGCCTACTCCAAATTTTCATAAAAAATAAGAAAAAAGTGCTTGGTAGGGATTTTCTCATCAAGCATGTTTGGAAAGATGCTGAACATATCAATCAAAAAACAGTCAATGTTGCCATCAAAAGGCTTAAAGAAAAGATAGACCCAATGCGTGATAAAAAGTACATCAAAACTATTCGTGGCATCGGCTATCTACTAAGTGAATAAAAAAAGGGGGAGGTAAGAAGATGAGTGTAAAAATAGCTATCGTTGAAGATGAAGAGGACTTACTAGATTTCATCGAGTATGCACTCTCAAAAGAGGATTTTGAGACCATCGGTTTTTTAGATACAAAAAATGTAACGCAATTTTTAGATGAAGAGGATGTTGATCTTCTCATCATGGATAGGAATCTCCCAGGGGTCGAGGGAAGCGAGTTTGTACAATCTCTGAGAATGCAAGGTTTTACAACTCCCGTAATCTACCTTAGTGCCAAGGCAAAAGATGTTGAAGTGGAGGAAGGTTTTTTACGAGGTGGTGACGACTACATGACCAAACCCTTCAACATGAAAGAACTCGTTCTTCGCATCCACGCAATTCTTCGTAGAACGAGTAAAAATCTCAATGAAGGCTTACTTTCTCACCGTGACCTTATCTTAGACAAAAGCTCACGAACACTCACTGTTGAGAAAAAAGAGGTGAGCATCACAAAGTTGGAGTTCAACCTACTTTATGAATTTATACTCAACAAAAACACTATTCTTGACCGCGACTATCTTCTTGAAAATGTGTGGAAAGATACAGAGTCCTACCAATACCGTACTGTCAATGTAGCGATAAACCGTATCAAAGAGAAGATAGACCCAGATAAAACAAAAGAGTATATTCAAACGATACATGGCGTCGGTTACAAGATAGTATAAACCAACTATTTGATATAATTGTGAAATGAATGAAACAATAATGATTATAGAAGATGAAGAAGACATACTAGACCTTATGGAATATACTCTCGCTAAAGAGGGTTATGATGTTATCACCTGTATAGATACTACAAATGTCACTGATATCTTAGATGAAGATGATATATCACTCATCCTTATGGATAGAAATCTACCATCGATAGAGGGGACAAAGTTTATCAACTATATCCGTAGTCTTGGCTATAATCAGCCTGTTATCTATGTCAGTGCCAAAGATTCTTCAGACAATATTTTAGAGGGTTTTAAAGCTGGTGGAGATGATTACATCACAAAACCTTTTAACATTGAAGAGCTCAAAGCAAGAGTTAAGGCACTCATCAAAAGAAGCTCTAAAAAACAAGATATTATGAAGTTTCGTGATATCACTTACAATGCATCTAACAAAGTATTTAACATTGCTGGAGAGGATGTCAAGCTCACTCACCTAGAACATAATCTTCTTTTAGAATTTATAAAAAATGAAAATATACTTTTAACGCGTGAAATGCTCCTTGAAAAAGTATGGTCAGATTCTTTAAACAAACAGATAAAAACGGTTAATGTAGCCATCAAAAGACTTAAAAAAAATATAGATCCAGCTGGGAACAAAGACTACATAAAAGCTATCCGTGGTGAGGGTTACATCCTTTGTTAAAATTTCAACAAATTATCTTTAGAAAATTTTTCCTCCTTTTTGTAGTGCTTTTTTTCGCTGTAGGGGCTCTAGTATATTTTTGGGTAAAAGACCTCTATATCGACGAGACAAAAGTAGCACTTCAACACGACATAGAACTCATCGCTTTAAGCATAAACAAGCAAACAGACTTTGACACACTTGCTAGTAATATTAAAAAAAAATTGAGGATAAGACTTACAATCATCTCTAAAGATGGTGAAATCATCTGTGAATCTCATAAAGACAAAAAAGTTATGGACAATCATAGATATAGGCAAGAGATTGTACAATCAGATAAAAGAGAGTTTGGATTTAAAATCCGTACCTCAAATACTATTAAAAAGAACCTGCTCTATGTTGTCAAAAAATACACTATTGATGGCAAAACCATCTACATAAGAATGGCAAAAGAGCTTAAAAATATCAAAAGCCAGATTATTACACTTGGATTTGAGATTATCAGCATCGTAGCAGTTTTTTTTATCTCTATATTTATCATCGCCTATAAGATAAATATCCAAATTCAAGATGAAACAAAACGGATACTTAACTTCCTTAAAGCACTCACGAAAAAGAAAAAAGAAAACTACATCAACTCCGATTTTTCAGAAGAGTTTTATCTCATTACACAACTTCTGACAAAAGTATCAAAAATTCTCATCAAACAAGATAAACAAAAACATAAATACACCTCAAAGCTACAAGCATCCAACACCCAAAAAGATGACATCATCTCTGCAATCAGCCATGAGTTCAAAAACCCTATCGCCGTCATAAATGGCTACACGCAAACTTTACTTGAAGATGCAAACATCAATCAAAATATCCAACAAAAATTTTTAAATAAAATATACAAAAATAGCAACCGCCTCAATGAGCTCGTAGATACACTCAGGCTCTCAACAAAACTAGATAACTCACAACAAAAACTAACTCTTAAAAAGTGTAACCTTTATAAACTTATGCAAGACTCTATCGAGATACTCAAACATACTTATAAATCAAAAGAGATAGAGATTCAAGGTTCAAAAGAGATAGAAATAACTGTAGATGAATCCCTCTTTGGTATTGTTTTTAGTAATCTCATAGAAAATGCTTTTAAATACTCAGAAGATGAAGTGATCGTAAAAATCTCTCAAGAAAAGATAGATATCATTGACAGTGGAATCGGTATCAAAGAAAAAGATATAGAAAGACTCTCTGACAAATTTTACAGAGTCTCTGGAAATACTTGGAATAATTCTCTTGGACTTGGACTCTTTTTGGTCAACAATATCGTAGAGCTCCACCACTTCAAACTCCAAATAAAGAGTAAAGAGAATGAAGGTTCTACCTTTAGTATAATCTTTTAGCACAATGTTTGATAATTTTCTGCTATAATTATTAATTCATTCTTAAAAAAGGATATTGTCTTGTTTAAAACAGTAAAATCTAAAGTAGTTCTTTCCTTAACGCTCATCAGCATCTTAGGTCTCATAGGGATGAGTAGCTATCTTTCACATACGCTTCAAAATTTATCTAATATAACTTCCAAAAAATCTTTAACAATGCTGAGTCAATCTATCTTTCAAACAATGACTACAAGCATGATGCTAGGAGACCAACAACTCGTTGAAGATACTTTAAAGTCTGCCCAAAAGATCAGAGGGATTCAGTCTCTTCATATCTTTAAATCAAAAGCTGTTCAAGAAACATTTACACCAGATGAAAAGTACACCTCAAATGCCCTTATTCGCGATGTACTCGAAAATAAATCTTTAAAAATTATAGAAAAAAACGAGCAGGGAGAACATAATATTCGCATGATTCAACCCATGATAGCTGAGAAAAAATGTTTAACTTGCCACTACAATGCCCAAGTTGGTTATGTCTTAGGAGCGATGGATCTCGTAATCTCTCTCAAAGAAGTT
This sequence comes from Helicobacteraceae bacterium, assembly GCA_015488855.1. Taxonomy (GTDB): domain Bacteria; phylum Campylobacterota; class Campylobacteria; order Campylobacterales; family Sulfurimonadaceae; genus Sulfurimonas. The sequence goes on along the minus strand of WFMY01000122.1, from coordinate 851 downwards.
GATGAAGATATCAACTCTACAAACACGACGCTTATCATTACGCTCATCATCGCTGCCCTGCTATTTGGACTTGCTTCAACTGTATTTTTCTCAAAAGAGATTTTCTCCCCTATCAAAAATCTTAAAGAGCGTATCGCTTCACTTGTAGGCGGAGACAAAGATTTAACCAAACGAGTAGAGCATAAAAATCAAGATGAGTTCGGACAAACTGCTAGCGAAGTGAATGCTTTCATAGAGATGATACAAACAACTGTCAATAGTGTAAAATCTTTAGGAGAGCAAAATTTTAGTATAGCTAAAGAGATTGAAAAGTCAAGTCATGTCATCAGAAAAAGTACAGAACAAGAGCAAAATATAGTCAAAGAAACCACTCAAAAATCTGAGTCTATTAAAACACTCCTTGATCAAAATCTTGAAGCTTCCATCGAGACACAAAAAAATGTATCTGAGGCGCATAAAGAACTGAATACAGCAAAAGATTCACTCACTACACTTTCAGAGGAAGTAAACTCTTTTGTAGAGATAGAAAATGAACTCTCAGCTGAACTAACAGATCTAAGGACAGATGCACAGGGTGTCAAAGAGGTACTCAGTATCATCAAAGATATAGCAGAACAAACGAACTTACTTGCACTCAATGCTGCCATAGAAGCAGCTCGTGCAGGTGAACATGGACGGGGTTTTGCTGTAGTTGCTGATGAAGTAAGAAAACTTGCAGAGAGAACTCAAAAATCTTTAACAGAGATAGATATCAATGTGAGCACTATCGTACAGTCTATCAATGATGTAAGTGATAAGATGCATACCAATGCTAAAAATATAGAAAGCTTAGTCAATATCTCTGATGAAGT
>WFMY01000121.1 GCA_015488855.1 Helicobacteraceae bacterium | reverse complement strand
TGCAACTCTATTTGGTCGTAGTTTTTCCCACCAAACATAAAGTAATACTAAAGCAGCTATGAGAACAAACAGTGAACAGTAAGATTGTACAAATGCAAAGCTACTTGATAGTTTAGAAGCATAACAACTCAGTGAAGCTCCAATCGTTGTTAATAAAGTTATGGCAGTTTTTTTATTCATCATCATAAATTTTTCCTTTGTAGATTTAAATTAAGTTAGCTAAATTGCTAAATAGACTTGACAAAATAACATTAATGATGTAGAATTCCCATTAGCTATTTAGTAATTAAGCTAAATAGTTATAGTTGTCTTTAAAAGGACTTTCCAAGATACATAAAGAATGTATCTTAAGATAAAGGATCTATTATGATGGATAGTATGATGAAAAAAGGTAAAGGTATGTGTGACTCTATGATGAGTGACATGGGTGGAATGGATGCTATGATGGCAAAAGGAAAATCAATGTGTGATGATATGATGGGTAGTAGTGATACTAGTTCAGACTCTTGTGCAACAAGTAAAGATGCAGCACCAAAAAAAGATGATGAGCGTTGCAGTGACGGTTCTTGCGAAGTATAAATAAAAAGAGCTATACAGCTCTTTTTATCATGAGGAGAAACCCATGATGGAACAATGTAAAAAGATGTGTAAAAGCATGTCTATAGAAGAAAAACGTGAATGTGTATCAAAGATGATGCCAAACTGTTTAGACTCAGTTTTATCTGCTCTTGATGATAAAGAGAGTCAGAAATTTGCAAAAGATATGAAAAGTAAACTTGATAGTGTACTTGATAAATATCTGATATAGTACTAAATATACTTTCAATAGAAAAATTAAGGAAGTTTATACCATGTTAAATATGGATAAAAAAATACAGATTTTTAAAGCTTTAGGGAATAAAACAAGATTTAAAATTTTTCAAAATATTTTTATGGGTGGATATGCCTGTTGCATAGATGACACAAAACCAAAAGATGATTTGATAGCACAAGCTACGTGTATATCAACTATAGCTGAACAGTTTGATTTTGCTCTACCTACAATTTCTCGTCATTTAAAAGAGATGAAAGATGCAGATATCATCATAATGACCAAAAATAAAAACAAAATCTACATAGAGCCGAATATTGAAACTATGAAAGAGATAGCAAGATGTTTTGAGACTTTAGTAAAAGAGTATGAAGATGGTATTGTCTATCAGTATAACAACACCAAATAAATAATATTTTAACTATATCATCAGTTGAGAGCTTTATCTAATTTTCCCTCAAAGTAAATTGCGAGTTGAGAGATTGTTAAGCTCCAATTTCTTACTGGCATAGTCCATTTTTTCTGAGCATTAGCAATACCCACAAACAGCAGTTTTAACAGGCTGCTGTCGTTAGGAAAACTACCTTTATTTTTGGTAAGTGACCTGAATTGACGGTGGAATGATTCTATAATATTTGTAGTGTAAATTACTCTTCGAATATCTTCTGGATATTTGAAATAAACAGAGAGATTATCCCATCTATTTCCCCAAGAAGTAAAAACTATAGGATATTTTTTACCCCATTTTTCTTCAAGTTTGTCGAGTTCAGTTTCAGCTTCTTCTTTTGTGAAAGCTTGATAAACTTTTTTAAGTTCTTTGGCAAACTGTTTTTTGATAAGCTGAACCTACATACTTCAAGCTATTGCGAATTTGGTGAACAATACAGAGTTGTACTTCTGTATATCAGGAAATACTGAGTTAATTGCTTCAGGAAAGCCTTTGAGTCCATCAACTGAAGCTATTAAGTATATCTTTAACTCCACGGTTCTGTAAGTCAGTTAAGACTTGTAGCTAGAACTTTTAGGATATGTCTCTTGAGGCAGAGACTAAGTATATCTTTTTTACCATCAACTTGGAACTCTCCATGCTTACTTTTCATAGTCTTTGTAGCATAGCCATTTTTACGGTTTCTATTGAATTCTTGAGTAAGGTGTGAATCTATTTCAGCCGTAAGTGCAGCTTCTGTAAGTTGCTTTATTAAAGAGCCTAATGCTCCATCTTTTACCCTCAAGCTACCACGTTAAAAATAGCTTAAACTCCAATGTTTTTTTCATAAATTTTCTTATTAAATTTTGCATTGTTTTTATACAATGAATGAGAAACTAAAATCATCTTGCGCATAACGGCAATTTGAGCAACAGTAGAATGCTTACCATTTCTTTTGAGTATTTCATCGATTTTTGCCAAGAACACTGTATGAATAGGTATGTATTATATATAGCTTAATTGGACTCGGTATAATTGCATATGGCAAAAAAAAATAAAAAAATAGCAAAAATAAATATTAAAATGCGTAATTTTTTTGGTGGTGATCCTTTTGATGTGGGGATTGATAGAGTTGAAGAAAAAACGCTTGCAGAACTTGCCCATACTATAGGGCTTTATGATGTAAAATTTAAAAAACCGGAGCTTGTGC
>WFMY01000120.1 GCA_015488855.1 Helicobacteraceae bacterium | reverse complement strand
CACGCCTTGCGGCACCAGATCCTAAGTCTGGCGTGTATACCAATTTCACCACATCCGCATGTGATTGTTGAATAAGAGTAGAATTATAGTTTAAAATTCTTTATCTTACTTGAATAATTTTACAGATAAATGAACTTTGTTCATTTATTGTTTAAATAGTGGTACGCCCTACACGATTCGAACGTGTGACCGATGCCTTAGAAGGGCATTGCTCTATCCAGCTGAGCTAAGAGCGCATACAAATCAGTTAAGCTGATAAATCTTGACAAACTAAATACTTTGAGCAATTTTTTTTACATTTTTTGTAAAAATCTTCAGTGCCAAAGCGGCTAGCGTAGATAATATGGACTTCGTTCATATTGTCGTTTAAAATTGATGGTACGCCCGATAGGATTCGAACCTATAACCCTCGGAGCCGAAATCCGAAACTCTATCCAGTTGAGCCACGGACGCTTTTATCATTTATAGTTATTGTTAAAAATTTATATCATAATCATGGGGTGAGATACGGGATTCGAACCCGCGACCCCCGGCACCACAAACCAGTGCTCTAACCAACTGAGCTAATCTCACCATATATTTTGATTGTTTATATAAAAAAAGGATGGTCGGGGTGAAAGGACTCGAACCTTCGGCCCCCTGGTCCCAAACCAGGTACTCTAACCATACTGAGCTACACCCCGACCTATTGTCAAAAACCAGCAAATAGCCAATTAATGAGCCGGAATTATAGTCAATAACACTTAAAAAGTCAAGGTTTTTTTGCTACAATATGCAAATTAAGTTTTAAGGGTTCAATTTGAATGATTATTTCACTGCAATCAACCATTTTTTAGAGACTATATTGTTTTTTGATATCTTATTTGAAAGTGTTGAAGGTGTAAAAATTCCTTTTTTAGTTGCATGGCTTATAGTAGGAGGTGTTTACTTTACTCTCATTACGAGATTTATTAACCTCCGTGCTTTTAAGCATGCCTTTGATATCGTTAGAGGCAAGTATAGGACTAAAGACGATAAAGGACAGATTTCACCATTTGGTGCTTTGAGTACAGCACTTAGTGCTACAGTAGGTCTTGGAAATATTGCAGGTGTTGCACTTGCAGTCTCCATCGGTGGTCCAGGGGCAACTTTTTGGATGATAGTTGCTGGTTTTTTGGGGATGAGTTTAAAGTTTAGTGAGGTAACTCTTTCCCTGCAGTACCGTGAATTTTTAAAAGATGGCTCAGTGATGGGTGGAGCTATGGAGTACCTTTCTAAAGGTCTTGCTTCAAAAGGTTATACAACACTTGGAAAATATCTAGCAATTTTCTTTGCTGTTTTGATGATAGGAGGTGCCATAGGTGGAGGCAATATTTTTCAAGTTTCTCAAGCCTATAGTGTCCTCTCTCATGAGATTCCATATTTTGATGCAAATCCTCTTGTTTTTGGTTTTTTACTTGCTGGTTTTGCTGGCTTAGTTATCATCGGTGGTGTTACACGCATAGCTAGTATCACCGAAAAACTTGTCCCTGTCATGGTTTTGATTTATATCGCTGCGTCACTATGGATACTTGGCAATTTTTATGAAAAGATAGATGATGCTTTTTTTCTTATCTTTAGTGAGGCCTTTAACTCAAATGCTCTTTATGGAGGAACTATTGGGGCAATGGTACAAGGCTTTCAGCGTGCAGTTTTTTCTAGCGAAGCAGGACTTGGTTCCTCACCAGTAGCCCATGCACCAGTAAAAACAAAGTATCCCGTTCGTCAAGGTTTTGTAGCACTTTATGAACCATTTATTGATACAGTAGTTATCTGTACGATGACAGCTTTGGTCATTATTATCACAGGAGTATATCAGGCAGATGGTCCATATACTGCTCTCATAGCTGCCAAAGAGGGAGCTGCCTTAACCTCTGTAGCTTACGGTACAATCATAAGTTGGTTTCCCATTGTTCTTTCAGTGAGTATTGCGTTGTTCGCTTTTTCCACCATGATTGCTTGGGCTTACTATGGTGAAAGGGCTTGGGTATATCTGTTTGGGAGTAAATACTCTATCATCTATAAACTTCTCTATTTAGCACTTGCTGTCATTGCAACCACAGTTAAGACTGCTATCTTAGTTGACTTTAGTTTTATGCTTATGCTCACTATGGCACTACCAAATATCTTTGGACTTTTTATCTTAAGTGGCGATATTCAAATGCAACTCAAAGAGTATTTATGCAAACTAAAAAGTGGTGAGTTAGACGCTGAGGCTCTGCGATGAACATCAAACAGGAGTGTCTCAATATTCTTAGAGCATCAGGGATAGACAGTGCATCAGAGATAGATTTTAGAGTCAATGAGGAGGTGCATGCTCTCTCGATTGAATACATTTTAGATACCTATATGTTGGCATCACAAGAATCTCAACTTCTCTTTTTAACAACTCTTAAAAAGTCAGTCGATGCAGATGCTCTTGGAATAGATAAGTTTTTTGAGGGGATGGGACAACTCCTCCTCATGAGCCAACTTTCCGAAAAGTTTGATATTTAAGAGTCTTTAATATTTACTTTAGTTATAATTCTTCATGAACGTTAAAATAAAAAAATTAATTTTATATACTACTTTTATTATATCCATCATTTGTTTTTTTTATCTCATAGATTCTTGGTATGCAAAAAATATAGCACTTCAAAATAATATCTTGCTCAAAGAAGCCAAAACGCTTTATCAAGACCAAATAAATATTAGAAAATGGAACTCTATGTATGGTGGTGTTTTTGTAAAGCCCCATCAAGATGAAGAACCAAACCCTTATCTAAAAGACAATACTCTTAAAGTTAATGAAAAATTGACACTTATGAAAATAAACCCTGCTTTTATGACAAGACAACTCTCTGAACTCTCAAACAACGACGGATATCAGTTTAAAATTACAGGACTTCATCCCATCAATCCAGAAAATAATCCAAATAAATTTGAACTCAGAGCATTAAAGCACTTTGAAAAAAAGAAAAAATCTCTAGAATATTATGAATTTGATCAAAACAATAAATTTTACTATATGGGTGCACTTATCACAACGACCTCTTGTCTTACTTGTCACAAAAATCAAAACTATACTCTTGGAGAGGTTAGTGGAGGGATAAGTATTCGCTTAGATGCCACACAACACAATATGGTACTTAAATCAATACAAACAAAAGTTTTGTATGCCAAAATATTTATATTTGTCTTTACTTCAATTCTCCTTCTGCTCCTAAATAACCAACTCAATAGTAATATAAAACTACAAAAAGAGGTTCAAAAAAGAACATCTGAGATAGAATCTACTAAAGATTTAATGCAAAAAATCTTAGATGCTGACATGAGCTTTTTGTTTTTGACAGACAAAAAAAATCTTATTTTTACAAATAAAACAGTACTAGATTTTGCTGGATACTCAACACTTGAAGAGTTTAATCTTCATTTTGGTGATATATCTTCCAAGTTTGAACTCGTAGATGATGAGGACTTTTTAAAACCAAGTGATGATAGTAAGCATTGGATAGATGCACTGTATGAACAACAAAAACATAAAAATCTCAAAGTTCTTATCATCCACAATGGGATGAAAATATACTTTAGGCCCCATGCTAAAAAGATTTTTTCTCAAAATAAAACCTTATATCTCATCTCTTTTGATGTCATTACAAATGAATATGAAGAGATACAAGAATTAGAAGAGAAAGCTTCACTTGACCATCTTACAGGACTCTTTAACCGAAGAAAACTTGATGAGATCCTCACCCAAGAGATACAACTCTCAAATACCGTTAACTCACCACTCTCCATCATCTTTTTAGATATAGACCACTTCAAAAAAGTCAACGACACTCTAGGACATGATGTCGGAGATATTGTCCTCATCCAACTTGCTGACATCCTTACTTCGCATATAAGAAGAGGTGACTTTGTAGCTCGTTGGGGTGGAGAGGAATTTCTCATAGCCCTTCAATCAACTACAACAAAAGAAGCTGGTCATCTAGCAGAAAAAGTTCGCCAAGCAGTAGAAACTTTTACATTTGAAAAAGCAGATAAAGTTAGTATTTCGCTTGGTGTTACACAACTCCTTAATGGCGAAAATAAAAACTCCTTTATTAGAAGAGTCGATGAAGCACTCTATAAAGCAAAAAGTGGGGGAAGAAATATGGTGGTTGTGAACTAGCTCCCGATTATTCGAGACTAAGTATCTGAGTGAGGTACTTAAAATTTAGAACTGAATAAGACCGTCTATAGGGCTTGAAGCTGTAGCATAAGGTTTTTTTGCAATTCTTCCTGCTAGATAACTCATACGACCAGCACGAACAGCATATTTCATAGCCTCAGCCATCGCCATAGGATTTTGAGCTTGTGCAATAGCTGTATTTGTCAAAACACCCTCTGCACCAAGTTCCATAGCATAAGCCGCGTCACTCGCACACCCTATCCCTGCATCTACTATAACAGGAAGATTGACTGCATCTTTGATAAACGCTACATTGTATGGGTTTTGAATCCCAAGTCCACTCCCAATAGGAGCAGCAAGAGGCATGATAGCATGCGCTCCTGCATCTTCGAGTCTTTTTGCCATGATAGGGTCATCTGAAGTATATGCCATGATGGTAAAACCATCTTTTGCAAGCACTTTACATGCTTCAATAGTCTCTAAAACATCAGGATAAAGAGTTTTCGCTGTATCTCCGATAACTTCTAGTTTTATCAGGTCTATTCCTGTAGCTTCACGAGTTAAACGAAATGTGGTTATCGCCTCCTCTGCTGTCACACATCCTGCAGAATTTGGCAAAAATTTTACATTTGTTCCTGTAAAAGTGTCACGGAGGTTTTCTTTGTCTGGGTCAGTGATATTAAGACGACGAACAGCAACGGTAATGAGTTCACTTCCAGATGCAAGGGTAGCATCTTTAGTCATCTCAAAAGAGTCGTACTTTCCACTACCAACGATAAGTCTAGAGCCTAGTTCATATTTTCCGATTTTTAGTATGTTATCCACTTAAATTCCTATAATAATTATTATTTTTTTAATTTAGTTCAAAGAAGCTAGCTTTAGTGCCTTAGTAGCGAGCGTATCTTAATGGGCTTTGCTCATTTGTCGTATTATAATGTAAGCTATCTTATAACTTACTAATCCCAGCTATCAAATCATCTAGCATAAGAGAAAAATCAGCATCTCAATAGTTTTATGAGAGCTTAATAATCAATTTCTCTGAACTTAAGTGCCTCTCCATAAAGAATCCCCAAGATACTCAAATTTTTAAATGAGTTGCTTTTTAATAATATCTGCAATACGAAACGAGTT
>WFMY01000119.1 GCA_015488855.1 Helicobacteraceae bacterium | reverse complement strand
TCATAGAAAAAAACCTTGGCGGTAATCTTGAAAATACTGTTATCATCGTAGCAACCTCAGATGATTCACCTCTGATGCGTAAGTATGGAGCATTTGCCGCTATGAGTGTTGCGGAACATTTTAAGGACCAAGGGCAAGATGTCCTCTTCATTATGGATTCGGTGACAAGGTTTGCCATGGCTCAACGAGAAATTGGTCTTGCTCTCGGTGAGCCACCAACTTCAAAAGGCTACCCACCATCTTCACTGACACTCTTGCCACAATTGATGGAGCGTGCGGGAAAAGAGGAAGGTAAAGGGAGTATTACTGCATTTTTTACAGTGCTTATAGAGGGTGATGACATGAGTGATCCTATTGCCGATCAGTCTCGTTCTATCTTAGATGGGCATATTGTTCTCTCTAGGGAGCTTACCGACTTTGGAATCTATCCACCTATTCACATACTTAACTCTGCATCGAGGGTGATGAACGACATCATCAATGAAGAGCATCTTGGTGCCGTGATGAAATTTAGAAGGATGTACACTCTTCTCAAAGAGAACGAGATGCTCATCCGAATAGGTGCATACACAAAAGGTACAGACCCAGAGTTAGATGAAGCAATGGAAAAAAAAGAGGCGATGGAAGAGTTCATGTCACAAAAGGCTGACAATCAAACCTCGTATGAGGAAACTTTAGCAGACCTAATTGCTATCGTGAGTTAAACTCTTTTTTAGCTTGGTCGTGATAATTTTTGACTAAGGTGTTGTAAGATATAATCTCTTTAAATTAACACTAAGGTTTTCTCATACAGATAGTCACAGAAGCACTACTTCAATTAGGTCTTGATAAATCAGATACCATAAATGCCGAGCAGCTTGTGCTTCTAGGTCTCAAAGAGAGTGATGCAGAGAATTTCATAGCTCTCTCTCTTGGTAAAGAACTCTCCGACGCTCGTGCAGAACTTTTCGTACTCCTTGCAAACATCAAAGCAAAAACTACTAGAAAAACAATAATCTCTAACTATAAAAATTTACAAAATTTTAGAGCAGGAGAGAAGCCTTTAAAAGAGAAAAAGACTACAAGCCAAAAAGGTGATGTAAGCATCTATTGCGATGGTGGATGCAACCCAAATCCTGGAAACGCAGGGAGTGGAGTCGCTATCTATCGCGGGGGAAAACTCTCTGAACTTTGGTATGGTCTCTACGAGCCACTGGGTACAAATAACACTGCAGAGTTAGGAGCGCTCTATGAGTCTCTTGTAATTGCTAAATACGAAACCGAACTAGGCAATAAGGCAGAAATAAAATGTGACTCAAAATACTCCATAGACTGTATCCAAACTTGGGCTGTCAACTGGGAGAAAAAGGGCTGGACAAAAAAGGGTGGCAAGATAAAAAATCTTGAGATTATCAAAAAAGCTTACTTTCTGTACAACGAGATAAGAGCAGAAGTAAAACTCTCCCATATCAAAGCTCATGCAGGATTTCAAGGTAATGAACTTGCAGATAGAATGACTATGTATGCCATAGACAAGAAGAGTAAAGAGTTTGTGCGTTACCCTGAGCCTATTGATGTTACCAAACTACTTAAGATGCGAGCTGGATAAGAAGTTGAAAAAAATTACATTTAAAAAATATGATTTCCTCTTAATGATATTCTTATCCATTTTAGTGGGTATAAGTGTCGGTTTTATCGTTTCACTTTTTCATCTCTCAATTAATTGGATTTTACTCAATAAATCAAATTTCATTGATACAACTTGGCCATGGAAAGAATATAAGTATATCGCATATATGTCGATGAGCTCACTTATGATTTTTGTTTCTGTTTATATAGTGAAAAAATATGCTCCTGATACTGCAGGAAGTGGTATTCAACACATTGAGGGTGTTCTTCAAAATAAGTTGAGTATGAGTAGTATTCGAGTTATCCTTGTAAAGTTTTTTGGAGGTATTCTCTCTCTTGGTGCAGGAATGACTATGGGCAGAGAAGGACCTTCTGTTCAGATTGGAGGGGCTTTAGGACTCCTGATATCTAAAAAATTTCCAATCAATAAAGAAAATATAAATCTTCTCATAGCAGCTGGTGCAGGAGCTGGTTTAGCTACAACTTTTAATGCACCTTTGGCTGGAATACTCTTTGTTTTTGAAGAGATGCATGATGGGATAAAATATAGTGATATCCCCATCAAAACAATTACAACTGCATCGGTAGTAAGTGTTATCACTCTGCATGCAATAGTTGGTAATAATATATCAATTCCAATAGAGACTTTAATCCCACCAAATCTCTATGATTTATGGATATTTATTGTCTTTGGTATCTTTTTCGGTTTCTTAGGCTTTATTTTTAATAAGTATTTAGTAGATTTCTCAACAAAGATATCAAAGATAACTGGTTGGAAATTTAATCTTTTTATCATTGTGATAGGTGCTTTAATCGGTCTGCTTTTTTATATCTATCCAGATAGCGTAGGAGGAGGTGAGCGAGTTATTCATGCTGCATTACATGGAGAGTTAGCACTCAAGGCACTAGTTATACTTTTTATTCTTCGTTTTTTTACGACTATGATCTCTTATGGAACAGGTGCACCAGGTGGAATTTTTGCACCTATGCTTGCTTTAGGTACACTCTTTGGTATCTCTTTTGGGCTTATTGTTCATGAGCTTATACCTTCCTTGCATGTAGAAGTTTTAGTATTTGCTGTTGTTGGGATGAGTGCTCTCTTTAGTGCAACTGTTCGCGCTCCACTTACAGGAATTATCCTTGTTGCTGAAATGACAAATAGTTTTAACCTCTTAATCCCCTTGCTAATCACCTCTTTAGTAGCAGTCATTACTGTTAATTCCTTGGGTGGAAGGGCTATCTATACTATACTGCTAGAAAAGGTGTTGAAGATTTCTAAACTTGGAGATGAAAAGGGTGCAAGCTAAGAAAAAATATACTCTCTTACTTGTACCTCTTGCATAATTTTTATTTATTATTTTAGCAGTTTTTTTAGCTCTTTAAGTATGATTACTGGTGGACTAGGTA
>WFMY01000118.1 GCA_015488855.1 Helicobacteraceae bacterium | reverse complement strand
CCAGGTTTAGATCGGTTAAAGTCAATTTGGTAGATGACAATACCTAAAACTCCCAACCCCATAAATATAATACTAGCATAGTAAACCCCATGCTCAAAATAAAAAGGGGCAATGACACTTCCTAACATGATAGCAATGATGAAAAGTTCTTCCATATATTATCTCCAAGTTTTAGACACGCATTATAGCTTAGAAAATATATATTTAGATAAAATTATACGAAAGGTTCAGAATGTTTCATATATATGTAGATGGCGATGCTTTCCCAAATGCTCTTAAACCAATTCTTATCAAACAAATTGAGCGATTAAAGATAAGTGTTACTGTAGTTGCTAACAAAAAAATAAACATTGGTAAATCAAGTTTAGTTGAGTACATCCTAGTAGATCAAGGTGCAGATGTCGCTGATGCTAAGATAGTAGAACTTTGTCATAAGGGTGATTTAGTCATAACTGCAGATATTCCACTTGCTGATTTTATCATCTCTAAAGATGCTCATGCGATAGACCATAGGGGTGAACTTTACAGTGTAGATAATATCAAACAATACCTTGCTATGCGAAATCTTATGGAGAGCATCAGAGAAAGTGGAGAGATGACGAAGGGTCCAAAACCATTTTCAACGAAAGATGCAGAGCTGTTTGCAAACCAACTAAACGCTTTTTTATCTAAGCATTATAAACATTAAGATATAATCGCTCTCATTTAATAATTACAAGGTATATTTATGTTTGATTCACTCACCTCTTCGTTTACGGCAGCAATTAGAAAGATTCGTACTTTTGATGATGAAAAGTCACTGAGCAAAGCACTCAATGAACTTAAAAAGTCACTTTTAAAAGCAGATGTAAATCATAAGGTAGTTAAAGAACTCATAGCAAGCGTAGAGACGAAAACAAAGGCTAAAGGAATTGGTAAAGACCAGTTTTTAGAAGCACTTCGCAATACTTTGTATGAGCTTTTAGAAGTTGGCGGAAACAAAGGTTTTACTTTTGCACCAAACCCTCCTACTGTTATCCTTATGACAGGACTTCAAGGTTCAGGTAAAACAACTACGACAGGTAAACTCGCACTTTACTTGAAAAATAAACAAAAAAAAGTGATGATTGTTGCAGCCGATCTGCAGCGTTTAGCAGCCGTAGAACAACTCCGCCAAATCACTACAGATATAGAAGTGGAACTTTACGAAGATGAAGCTACTAAGAGTCCTGTTGATGTAGTCAAAGGTGCGCTTAAAAAAGCAAAGAATGGCATCTATGATGTTGTGCTCATAGATACAGCTGGTCGTTTAGCGATAGATGATGAACTTATGGATGAGTTGAGTGCTGTGAAAAAAGTGGCTTCCCCACATGAGATTTTTTATGTAGCGGATTCTATGACTGGTCAAGATGCAGTACGAACAGCAACCACATTTAAAGAAAAAATTGGCATAGATGGCGTACTCCTTTCAAAATACGATGGTGATGCTAAGGGCGGTGTCGCTCTTGGTTTATCCTCTCAGGTGCAAGTGCCTCTTCGTTTTATCGGTACTGGTGAAAAGATGCAAGACTTAGAAGTATTTATGCCAGAACGAATAGTAAACCGTCTTATGGGATTTGGAGATGTTGAGGGCTTGGCTGAAAAAACTGCTGACATCATAGATGAAAAACAAGCAAAAAAACTCACTCAAAAGATAAAAAAAGGAAAGTTCAACTTCAATGACTTTTTAGAACAGATGGAGCAGATGTCCAAAATGGGTTCTATGAAGTCTATTATGGGTATGATGCCTGGAATGGGCAATATGAGTAAAGCGATGAAAAATTTTGACATGGAAAACTCAAGTGAACTTAAAAATATGAAATCAATGGTAGCCTCTATGACAAAAAAAGAGCGTGAAGACCCAGAGTTACTTAATAATTCTCGAAAACAAAGAATAGCAGTAGGTTGTGGACTTACTCAAGTTGAAATTAACCGTATGATAAAGCAGTTCAAAAATGCTGGAAAAATGATGAAGAAATTCTCAGGAAAAAATGGGATGAAAGACTTACAAGCGATGATGGGTCAGATGGGCGGTCCTGGTGGAATGGGCGGACTTCCAAGATAAGCATTTGCTCAAACCTATTTTATTCCATATCTTTGGATACTGTGATTGATTACCATTCTTTTCTCACATAATCTTCATCGAATCTTCATAAAGATGCTCTATCATTTTAACTAGATAGGTACTTATTTATAATTCAACCAATAAATTGGTATTTATTAATTTTACTATAGGAGTACATTATGAATATAAGTAACAGTAGTCTTACGCAGATAAATTATGCTCAATTGCAGAATAATTCCTCTGTGCAGGCACAGAGTACGCAGAGTGGTTTCCCCCCAGAGGCAGTTAAAAAAAACGAAGTGAATGAGGGAAATGATCACGATGCAGATGATGGTAGTAAAAATACATTACTACAAAATGCAAAAGCTCTAAGTCAGGTATTGAATAAACAGCAAAATACCATTTTTCCAACAGCTCCAAAAGCTCAGGACCTTCAATCTATTTTGATGAAAAATATTGAATCATTATATTCTTCATCATCAAAAACCTATGCAAATAATGCTCTTGGTGTATTAACAGGTGGGGTGAGTATAAAAGCATAAAATATTGTACAGTTACAAATTTAAAATTTTTCACTCTTCGTGTCAGTTGATATTTCATACTCCAACAAAAGCACTTGCTGATGAAGTTGCAGGAGTTGTTTATCAATATGCAAAGAAATTGGAAGAAAAGTACAGCTTTTTTTACTAAAGAATCAGAACTTAAGTGCCTGACATTTATTATGCTCAGGCACTTACCCTATGCTAAGTTCTCTCATCTATGTGTAGATTGCAACTTGGTAAAATTTTCCAATGATTATACAAAACTTGATCTTGATGGAGATATCGTTGCATTTGGTACTTATGTACAAGTTTACTCATAGATGTAGTTTCTTTGGTTGAGTATAAAAAAGTATTTATTAAATTTTAAGAATCACTTCGATATAATTCCACTATCGTAATAACTTCTAAAATAATCCCTCTGTGATTGGAAGGTATTTTGCAAATGCAAAATATACTACGCATATTGAGCATGATTTTAAATATTCATGGCTTAAAGGCGGTAAGAGGCACAATTAAATATCTGATATTTTATTCTGCAAAACAATACCCCAAACAAAAAATTAATTTTAGGATATAACATGACAGTAATTAGACTTACTCGTATGGGAAGAAAAAAACAACCATTTTATCGTATTGCGGTAACAGATAGCCGTAAACGCCGAGATGGTGGTTGGATAGAGCTTATTGGACATTATAATCCAATGACAAAAGAACTTAAGGTAGATAATGAGAGAGTTGACTACTGGTTAAGTGTTGGTGCTCAAATGAGTGACCGTGTTAAAAAAATCACTAATCGTTAATCATGATAAGTGAATTTGTCGCACAATTTGCAAAACTGATAGCATCATTTCCTGATGATGTTAAAGTGGATGTAACTAAGGGTGACGAAGTTACCGAGATTGTACTTTTTGCCAATCAAGCTGACATTGGTAAGCTTATAGGTAAAGAGGGTAAAATGATTGGTGCTATAAAGACTGTTATCTCTGGCTGTAAAGCTAAAGATGGCATGAGCTATAGAATCAATGTTGAGGCCGTGTAAGCTCATTGCAACAATCTGACCTTCTTCATATCGCAACTATTGGCAAAACTGTCGGTATTAAAGGCGATATGAAACTCCATCTAAACACTGACTTCAAAGAGCAGTTTAAAAATAACAGATCTTTTTTTATAAATACTCAAGATAGATTGACTCTAAGAGAAGTAAATCTTGATAGAGGACTTATCAAAATAGATGGAATCTTTACTCCAGAAGATGCAAAAAAATATACAAATACAAAACTATACGCAACAATAGAAGAAACGCGCCAAAATTGTAAACTGGAAGAGGGTGAGTACTTTTGGTTTGATATAGAGGAGTGTATCATAGTTGAAGATGGTACAACATTAGGAAAAGTTGTCGAGATAGACCGTATCAATGCAATGAATTATTTAAAAATTCAAACAGATGCACTACTCATTAAAGAGGGTTTTTCAAAAACTTTTCTCTTACCACATAATCCACCTTTTGTTCTCAAGACAGATATTCAAAATAAAACCATCACCACCAATGGTGCCAAAGATAT